>NZ_LSJO01000684.1:0-12176 GCF_001556735.1 Sphingomonas sp. CCH9-F2
AGCCTGTGCTGAGGGACGATACCGCGCCGCGCTGGGTCGGGCGCTGGTTTCGCGGCGCCGCGCTGTATGGAACGGTCGCATTGCTCGCCAGCCTGCTGGCCTCGCCCGCCGGCGCGCCGGGGCCGCCACTGCCGCCGCTGGCCTTCGCCTTTACCGCACTGGCGTTCCAGATCGTTTTCTGGATCATCGGCGGCGATCCCGTCCGCTACCGCCCGGTCATGCTGGCGGGCGTGGCGGAAAAGCTGGCGTTCGGCGCCCCTGCGCTGTGGCTCATAGCGACCGGCGGCGCCGTTCGCGATCATCGACTTTGCGTTGGGCGCCGGCTTCCTGCTGGCCTGGCGCGCCACCCCCGACCGACGCTGAGCGGCGGGCTTGACGCCTCCCGACGCTCCCCTCCACCCTCGCGCGTGTACGTGAGGCTTCCTAGTTAGGCACAATGCAACTCGTCATCGTCGAATCGCCCGCCAAGGCGAAAACCATCGAAAAGTACCTCGGCCCGGATTATCGCGTCCTCGCCAGCTACGGCCACATCCGCGACCTGCCCGCGAAGGACGGATCGGTGAACCCGGATGACGGGTTCGCGATGGAATGGGAGAATTACGCCGACAAGGCCAAGCAGCTGAAGGCGATCGCCGACGAGGCGAAGAAGGCCGACCGCCTGATCCTGGCCACCGACCCCGATCGCGAGGGGGAGGCGATTTCGTGGCACGTCCAGGAGGTGCTGGCCAAGCGCAAGGCGCTGCCGAAGGACGTCCAGCGCGTGACCTTCAACGCGATCACCAAGCCGGCGGTGACGCAGGCGATGGCGAACCCGCGTGAGCTGGATACCGACCTGATCGACGCCTATCGCGCGCGCCGCGCGCTCGATTATCTCGTCGGCTTCACGCTGTCGCCCGTGCTGTGGCGCAAGCTGCCGGGCGCCAAGTCGGCGGGCCGCGTCCAGTCGGTCGCGCTGCGCCTGATCGTCGACCGCGAGCGCGAGATCGAGGCATTCCGCAGCGTCGAATATTGGTCGGTCACCGCCGCGATGGAGCAGGACGGCACACCCTTCACCACGCGGCTGGTGCAGTGGAACGGGCAGAAGCTCGACCGGCTGTCGATCGGCAACGAAGACGACGCGCTGAAGGCGAAGGCGGATGTCGAGGCCGGGCGCTTCTCCGTCCAGTCGGTCGATACGCGGCCGGCGACGCGCAACCCGCCGCCGCCCTTCACCACCTCGACGCTCCAGCAGGAGGCGGCGCGCAAGCTCGGCTTCTCCGCCGACCACACCATGCGGATCGCGCAGCAGCTCTACGAGGATGGCGCGATCACCTATATGCGGACCGACGGCGTGCAGATGGACGCCAGCGCCATCTCCGCCGCGCGCGCCGCGATCGCCAATCGCTATGACGGCGGCTACGTCCCCGACAAGCCGCGCCAGTATCAGAGCAAGGCGAAGAACGCGCAGGAAGCGCACGAGGCGATCCGCCCGACCGATTTCGCGAAGGACCGCGTCGGGTCGGGCGACCATGCGCGCCTCTACGACCTGATATGGAAGCGCGCGATGGCGTCGCAGATGGCATCGGCGCGGATGGAGCGCACCACGGTCGAGCTCGCCGACGGCACCGGCCGCAACGTGCTGCGCGCGACCGGGCAGGTGGTGCTGTTCCCCGGCTACCTCGCGCTCTACGAAGAAGGGCAGGACGACAGCCAGGACGAGGATGCCAAGCGCCTGCCGCGCCTGCGCGAGGGCGACGCCCCGGCGAAGAAGGACGTGCTCGCCGAGCAGCATTTCACCCAGCCGCCGCCGCGCTTCTCCGAGGCGTCGCTGGTCAAACGGATGGAGGAATTGGGGATCGGCCGCCCCTCCACCTACGCCTCGATCATCAAGACGCTGAAAGACCGCACCTATGTGCGCGTCGAGAAGAACCGTTTCTTCGCGGAGGAGAGCGGGCGGCTGGTGACGGCATTCCTCGAACGCTTCTTCGAACGCTATGTCGGCTATGATTACACCGCCGAGCTGGAGGAGGAGCTGGACGACGTGTCCGGCGGGCGCGCGCAGTGGCAGGACGTGCTCGCCGCCTTCTGGCGCGATTTCAAGCCGCGTACCTCCGAGGTGATGGAGCAGAAGCCGAGCGAGGTCACCGCCGCGCTCGACCAGTTCCTGGCGCCGTTCCTGTTCCCCGAAAAGGCCGACGGATCGGACCCGCGCCTGTGCCCGGCCTGCGGTGCGGGACAGCTGGCGCTGCGCGGCGGCCGGTTCGGCGCGTTCATCGCGTGCAGCAACTATCCGGAATGCAAGTTCACGCGCCGCTTCGCGCAGGGCGGCGAGGCAGCGGGCGAGGATACCGGCCCCGAACAGCTGGGCCACGATCCCGAAACCGGGCTGCCGGTGGAGCGCAAGTCCGGACGCTTCGGCCCGTACATCCAGCTGGGCGAGGGCAAGGATGCCAAGCGCGCCTCGATCCCCAAGGACATCGGCGAACTCGATCTGGAAATGGCGCTCAAGCTGCTCCACCTGCCGCGCACAATCGGCCAGCACCCCGAAACGGGCAAGGACATTGCCGCCAGCATCGGGCGCTACGGCCCCTATCTGGTCCATGACGGCAAATACGCACGCCTGTCCTCGACCGCCGAGGTGTTCGAGACCGGGATGAACGCCGCGGTGGTCAAGCTGGCGGAGGCGGCGGCGGGCGGCGGACGCCCGGCGCGCGGCGCGGCGCGCGCACCGCTCAAGGTTCTGGGCGCGCATCCGCGCACCGAGGCCGAACTGCGGCTGATGGAAGGACGCTACGGCCCCTATGTCACCGACGGCACCACCAACGCCACGCTGCCCAAGACGGTCGCCCCCGACCAGCTGACGCTGGAGGAAGCCGCGCAGCTGATCGACGCCCGCGCCGCGGCGGCCCCCGCCAAGCCGAAGAAGAAGGCGCCCGCGAAAAAAGCCGCTGCGAAAAAACCTGCAGCGAAGAAAGCCACTGCGAAGAAGGCCGCGGCGAAGGAATAGGCTCCCGCCCGGCGGTCGTTACCGGCCGCCGGGAAACTCGGTCGCCTCGAACCGGATCGGCGCGCCCTGCGGCGCGTCGCCCAGCGTGTCCTCCCACATCGCGACATGCCCGCGCACGATCGTGCCGATCGGCTTGCCGGTCAGCGTCATGCCCGTGAACGGCGACCAGCCTGCGCGCGACGCCAGCCACGCATCCTCGATCGTCCAGCGCTTCTTCAGGTCGACGATCGTGAAATCGGCGTCATAGCCGCAGGCGATCCGCCCCTTGCCCGCCAGGCCGAAGATCCGCTGCGCGCCCGCGCTGGTCAACTCGATCACCCGCTGCAACGACAGCCGGCCGTTGGCGGCATGGTCCAGCAGCAGCGGGAGCAGCGTCTGCACACCGGGCATCCCGCTGGGGCTGGCGGGATAGGGCTTGGCCTTTTCCGCCAGCGTGTGCGGCGCATGGTCCGACCCGATCACGTCAGGCACCCCGCGCGCCAGCCAGTGCCACAGGCCGTCGCGATGTGCGCCCGAGCGGATCGGCGGGTTCATCTGCGCCAGCGTGCCCAACCGCGGATAGGCTTCCTCGCCCGCCAGCGTCAGATGCTGCGGAGTCACCTCGCAGGTGGCGATATCCTTGTTGCGGCCCAGCAATTCCAGTTCCGCGGGGGTGGTGACGTGCAGCACATGGATGCGCCGCCGCGCCGCCCGCGCCAGCCGCAGGATGCGCTGCGTCGCCAGCAGCGCGCTTTCGTCGTCGCGCCATACCGGATGCGACGCAGCATCGCCGGTGATCCGCTCGCCGGTGCGCGCGTTCATCCGGTCCTCGTCCTCGGCATGGATGGCGACGCGGCGCTGGCCATGCGCCAGCACCTCGGCCAGCCGCGCATCCTCGCTGACCAGCAGGTCGCCGGTCGAGGCCCCCATGAAGATCTTGACCCCCGCGGTGCCGGGCAGCCGCTCCAGCTCGGTCAGGTCGCGGGCATTGTGATTGGTCGCCCCGACGTAGAAGGCATGGTCGCACCACATCCGCCCGTTGGCGCGCGCCAGCTTGTCGGCGATCGCCTCCGCCGAATCAGTGTTGGGCTTGGTGTTCGGCATCTCGAACACCGCGACGACGCCGCCGCGCACCGCCGCCTCGCTGCCCGACGCCAGGTCTTCCTTATGCTCCAGCCCCGGCTCGCGGAAATGCACCTGCGTGTCGATGACGCCCGGCAGGATATCCAGCCCGGTACAGTCGATCGTCCGCCCCGCGTCGCCGCGCGCGCCGATCTCCACGATCCGTCCGCCGACGACGCCGACATCGGCCGCCACAGGGCCGCCGGGGGTATGCACCGTACCGCCGCTCAGCAGAAGATCGTAGCTCGCCATCACCCGTCGCCTCGTCCGCTCTTTCGTCCTGTCGCCCGCCCCCCTACCTTGCGGGCATGGACGATACTACCCCGGGGACCATGCTGGCCGACCGCGCGCTGCTGCGGCTGGCGGGCGACGACGTGCGCGGCTTTCTGCAAGGGCTGTTGACCAATGACGTGGCCGGCGCGCTGCCGGTCTGGGCGGGGCTGCTGACCCCGCAGGGCAAGGCGCTGTTCGACATGATCGTGTGGAGCGATGGTGACGACATCCTCCTTGATGTCGAGCGCGATCAGGCCGATCCGCTGGCGCGGCGGCTGGCGATGTACCGGCTGCGCCGCGCGATCACGATTGCGCGCGATGATGCGCTGGCGGTGCACTGGTCGACAGTGCGGCCGGACGACGCGGCGGACGCGGCCCCTGATCCGCGGCTGGCGGCGCTGGGCTGGCGCTGGATCGCCGCGCCCGGGCCGGCGGCCGCGGGGTGGCACGCGCACCGCCTGTCACTGGGCGTGGCGGAAGGGGCGGCGGAGCTGGGCGCCGGCGAAACGCTATGGCTCGAGGCGAATGCGCGCGAACTGAACGGGGTCAGCTTCACCAAGGGCTGCTACGTCGGGCAGGAAAACACCGCCCGGATGCATCACCGTGCGAAGGTGAACCGCCGGCTGTTCGTCGCGCCGATCGACGATGGCGACACGCGCCGGCGCGTCGCCTATCCCGATCGCGGAATGATGGTGACGTTGCGCCGGGTCGAAGCACCGGGCGACGCCGCGATCCCGGATTGGCTGGCGCCGCATCTCGGTTCGGACCCCGCGGCGTGACGGTGGACTCGGCGCACGCGGTCATCCGATCGCGCAATGTGCCACGCCCTCCTCGCCTTCCGACACCCGCGCCACCAGCTTGCCGTCCGGCGCGACGATCGCGGTGCAGCCGAAGCTGATCAGGTCGCCCGCCGTGCCGGTCACGTCGGCGGCGGCGACCCAGCAGCCCGTCTGCCGCGCCCGGGCGACCAGATTGTCGACGCTGCGCGCGCGCCACCGGTCCGCCGTGGCAACCGGCAGCATGTTCGACAGCGGATACAGAATCGCCGCCGCGCCCTGGTCGGCGATGCGCTGCGCGGCGTCGGGGCAATTAGCATCGGCGCAGATATTGATCCCGAACCGCCCGCGGTCCGCCGCGAACGTCGGGAAGGCCTTGCCCGCCGTCACGCCCGGCTCGTTGGGATGCGCCTTGTCGTAATGACCGACGACGCCCCCGCCCGCGATCACCAGCGCGCGGTTGAACACCCGTCCCGCCTCTCGAACGAACGCCCCGATCACCAGCGTCGCTCGCGCCCCCGCGACCGCGCGGCACAGCGCGTCGATCGCCGCCCCCGCCGCATCGGCGCGGCGCGCGATCGTCTCTGGCTCCCATGCATGGCCGGTCAGCCATGCTTCCGGGAACAGCAGCAGGTCGATCCCTGTCGCATCCGCCCACGCGACACGCGCCCGCACCGACGCGCAGACCCGTGCCACGTCATCGGGGATCGCGGCACACTGAACAGCTGCGATCCGCATCATGCGCGTCAGCGCCGCTCGTAGGCCTTGGGCAACGCGCCCTCGGTCGGGGTCAGGTAGCGGTCGCGCAGCTTGGTCTGGCGCGACTGCATCGGCTGCGGCTGGCCGTCGATCCAGATCGCCACCGGCGCGGACGACAGCTCCAGCGGATCGCCGTCCCACATCACCACGTCGGCACGCCGGCCGGGGCGCAGCGATCCGATCTCCCCGTCCATGCCGATCGCGGCGGCCGGGCCGCTGGTGATCGACGCGAACGCCTGCCCCCAGTCCAGCCCGGTCGCGCCCGGCACGCGGGTGATCGCCACCAGATTGCCGGCATATTGGCGCAGCACATGGTCGCCCGCCTGCGCGCCGCCACCGCTCATCAACGACACCTGCACGCCCGCCGCGCGCATCCGCCCGACGTTCGATTCGGTCGCCGCCAGATTCTCGAAACTGGCGGGCAGGTCCGCGAGCGCCGCGGCGATCACCGGCACGCGTGCGGCGGCGATCTCCTTGGCCACCAGCCACCCTTCGGTCGCGCCGATCAGCACCAGCTTCAGCCGCGGATAGTCGCGCGGCAGCGACAGCACCTGGCGAATGTCGCTGGCGCGGTCCACATGGACGAACAGCGGCACCTGCCCGTCCAGCACCTTGACCAGCGCGGCGGCATCGGCGCGCGTCACCAGCGCATCGCGCGACCGGCCGTCGAAGCTCGCCGGGTTGCGACGATAATCCTGCGCCTGCTGGAAGGCGTCACGCAGCGCGGCATAGGCCGCCGGGCGGCTGCCGCCCGCCAGCCGCCCGCCCGCCTCGCCCAGTTCCACGAACTGGAATGCGCGCGCGCGGGTGATCGGGCTGGCATCGTTGCCCAGGTCGATCACCGCGCCCTGCCCGGCGAAGATCGACCCTGCGGCATCGGGCGCGACGATCGCGCGGGTGATGCCGCCCAGCCGCTCGTTCGCCACCTTCACCCCGGCCGGGTTCACCGCATCGGCGACGTCGATCGCCGCCTTGAACGGCGAAGTGCGCGCGCCCGCGTCGTTGCTTTCGGACACGCCCTCGGCATCGACCAGCGACAGTGCAGTGATCGCGGAAACGACGCCAGCGGCCACCCATTTGCCGGTCGCGTCGATCACCTGCGCACCCGCAGGCACGCCCACACTGCGCCCGGCGGCGACGATGCGGCCGTTGGCGATGACGACGGTGCCGCCCTCGATCGGCGCGGACCCGTCGCCGATCGCGACGGTGCCGCCGGTGATCGCGACGGTCTGCGCCCCGGCGGGGGCGGCCAGCATCGTGGCGAGCATCAGGAGCGCGCGCTTCACTTGACGTCTCCTTCGCCCGGCTGGCCCAGTTCGAAATCGCTCACCGGCCGCAACCGCGGATTGTCGGCATCGTAGAGCAGCGCGCCGTCGACCCACACCTTTTCGGGGCGGGTATAGACACTAAACGGATTGCCGTTCCACAACACCACGTCGGCCATCTTGCCGGGGCGCAGGCTGCCGGTCTGCGCGTCGATCCCCAGCGCCTTGGCCGGGCCGAGCGACAGCCACTTCCACGCCACCTCGGGCGCGATGTCGATCCCGGCGTGGTGCGCCGACGACAATACCTTGGCGACTTCCTGGTTCAGCCGCTGGATACCGTTCTCGTCGTCCGAATGGATCGTCGCGCACGCGCCCGATTTTTCCAGGATCGCCAGGTTCTCGCCGATCCCGTCATAGCTTTCCATCTTGAAGCCGTACCAGTCGGCCCACACCGCCGCGCAGGTGCCGTTCGCCTTCAGCAAATCGGCGATCTTGTACGCTTCCACCGCATGATGGAACGCGGTGACGTGATAGCCGAATTCCTTGGCCATATCGAGGACGATGGCCATTTCATCGGCGCGGTAGCAGTGGTTCTGCACCAGGATCTCGCCCGACAGGACGCCGCGCAGCGTATCCATCGCGATATCGCGCTCGGGCGGGTCGCCGCCGTCGCGCTCGTACTTGTCCCACTTGCGCTTGTACGCCGCGGCGCGTGCCCAGGTCTGGCGATCGACCGCGACATTGCCCATCCGCGTCGACGGCTTCTGGTTGCGGCTGCCATAGACGCGCTTGGGATTTTCGCCGCACGCCATCTTCAGGCCATAAGGCGCGCCGGGGAATTTCATCGCCTGCATCGTGCGGCCGTAGACGTTCTTGAGCACCACCGAGCGCCCGCCCATCAGGTTGGCCGATCCGGGCAGGATCTGCAGCGTGGTGACCCCGCCGTTGGCCAGCGCGCGGCCGAAGCCCGGGTCCTGCGGCCACACACTGTGTTCGGCCCATACGTCGGCGGTGATCGGCGACGTCGCCTCGTTTCCGTCGGAATGCGCCTGTACCGACGGGGTCGGGTAATCGCCCAGATGGCTGTGGATATCGACGATGCCGGGGGTGACGAACTTGCCCTGCCCGTCGATAACCTGCGCGCCCGCGGGCGCCTCCAGCGCGGTGCCGACCGCCACTACCTTGCCATCGGCGAACAGCACCGATCCGCCGTCGATGCGGTGCCCCTCCCCGTCGAAGACGGTGACGTTGCGCAGCAGTGTCGGCACGCCGGGATAGGCGTGATAGGTCGACGGATAGGGATCGCGCGCATAGCGGACCGGCGCCGCCTTCTCCGACCCGCCGTCGCCCGCCGGACGGGCGGATGCGCTGCGCGGCCGGCTGCCCCCGTCGGTACAGGCCGACAAGGCGGTCGTCGCCACCATGATCGACACCAGCGCACGCGCGCCGCGACCCAGTTTCATGCCATCCCCTTTTCGTTCGTTATCGTCCCTGCGCGCGACCATGGACGGGGGCGGCGGCGGCGGTCAAGCCGGCTCACCTTGCCGCATGACAAGCCCGCGGCGTTCCTCTTAACCGATTTTTACGATTGCAAATATTGCCATTCCCGACATAAATAAAACGGCGAAGGCCTTTAACGAAAGTCGCGTTGACCGCGCCGGTATGACTGACTAGGTGGCAACGCTATCATAGCAGGAGCACCACCATGACCGATGAGACCGCCGGCGCCGACGCAGTCGAGCTCGCAACCGAACTGACGATCGCATGGCTGTCCAATCCCAACACCCGTGCCTCGGGTGAAGACGTGCCGGCGTTTCTGCGCACCATGCACGAAGCGGTGACGAACCTGTCGTCGTCGACTTCGCCGGTACCGGTGGAGGAAAGCGCGGGTGAATATACTCCGGCCGTATCGGTCCGCAAATCGCTCGCATCCAAGGATCATCTCATCTCGATGATCGACGGCAAGCCCTACAAGACGCTGCGCCGCCATCTGGCCGGTCATGGCCTGACCCCGGATGAGTATCGCACCCGTTACGGGCTGAAGCCCGATTATCCGATGGTTGCCGAAAACTATTCGCAGGCGCGTCGCGACATGGCCAAGAAGATCGGTCTGGGCCGCAAGCCCGGTCAGCGCCGCGGCGATACCGCCCCCGCGACCGACGCCGCCGCACCGGCGCCCGCCCCGCGCGGCCGTCGCAAGGCGAACGCCGCGGCCACGGAGGCCTGACGATCGCGCGCGTGTCCCGCGCGGCGCCGATCGCGATCGTCGACCCGTTCGTCGATCGCTTTCGCGCTTCGCTGGCCGCGCGGCTGCGCGGGCTGGTCGGCAGCGGGGAAGTGGACCTCGCGCGGTCGCCCGGCGATCCGGGGCTGTTCGATGCGGACAGCCCCGCCTTGCTGGTGCACGGCGATTTCGCCGCGATGATGATCGGCGGCCTGTCGGCGCTGCTGCTCCAGATGCTCCACCCCGCCGCGCTGGCGGGGGTGTGGGACCATAGCGATTTTCGCCGCGACCGGCTCGGGCGGCTGAAACGAACCGCGCAATTCATTGGCCTCACCACCTTCGGCGGCACCGTCGCGGCCGAGCGTGCGATCGCGCACGTCCGCACGATCCACGATCGCGTGCACGGCACCCTGCCCGACGGCACCCGCTATGACGCGAACGATCCCGCGCTGCTCACCTGGGTCCATGTGGCGGAGGTCGACAGCTTCCTGCGCGCCTATCTGCGCTATCGCGACGCCGCGCTGGCGCCGGCGTTGCAGGACCGCTATTTCGCCGATGCCGCGATCGTCGCGGAGCGGCTGGGCGCGCGCGACATCCCCCGCTCACGCACCGAAGTGGCGGATTACTATCGCCGCATCCGTCCGCAATTGCGCGCCGACCACCGCACGCGCGAGGTCGCGGATGCGCTGCTGGCGGCCGGGCCGGACGGCGCGCAGGCTGCCGGGCTGCGCCTGACCGCGGCGGCGGGGATCGACCTGCTGCCGGATTGGGCCGCGACGCTGCACGGCCGCCGCCCCGCCGCCATGGTGCGCCCCGCGATCCGCGCGGGCGCCGGCGGGATGAACCGCGTGCTGCGCTGGGCACTGCAACGCGAGGCGTAAAGGCGCGCGCGGGGCGGCGGCCGAGCGCGTCCCGTGATCCATCGAACGCGCCCGGCGCTGACGGGTCGGAAAACCCGCCCGCGCCGTTACGACGCCCCTTACGCGCCGTTGACCACCACCGTCACCGCGCGGCGGTTCTCTGCCCAGCTCGCCTCGTCCGATCCCAGCGCGACCGGGCGTTCCTTGCCATAGCTGATGACGGTGATCCGCGACGGCGCGATGCCACGCGCGGCCAGATAGTTCTTGGCCGCATTGGCGCGCCGGTCGCCGAGCGCGAGATTGTATTCGCGCGTGCCGCGTTCGTCGCAATGGCCCTCGATCGTGATCGTGACGTTCGGATAGCGTTGCAGCCAGTCGACCTGCGAATCGAGGATCGCGCGCGCCGTCGCATCGATATCGTACATGTCGGTGCCGAAATGCACCGTGTCGCTCTGCGCCGACCGCTTGAAATCGGCCGCCGAACCCGGCGCGATCCCGCCGTTGGGGTCGACCGGCCCGGTCTGCGCGGGCGGGGGCGGGGTTTCGCCCGGTGCGGGCGGCAGCACCTCGGGGCGCTTCTTGGAACAGGCGGCGGTGGCGACCAGCGCGGTTGCCATCAGGATCGTCGTCGTCAGTCGTGCCATGGCCATTCTCCCTTGCGGTATGTCAGGTCTGTCGGTCCCCGTTGATGCCCCCATCAACGCGATTAGGGACGAAGCGGTCCCCACGCCGGGTCGGACCCGTCCAGCGGGGTGGGCACGCGGCGTTCGTTCACCCCGGTCAGGTCGACCGACCACAGGTCGGCCTTGCCGGCATTGCCCTGGCCCTGGCGGAAGAACATCAGCACCCGGCCGTTCGGGCTCCACGTCGGCCCTTCGTCCTGCCAGGCGTTGGTCAGCAGCTTCTCGCCCGACCCGTTCGGGCTCATGATGCCGATGCGGAACGGGCCGGCGATCTTCGTGAACGCGATCAGGTCGCCGCGCGGGCTCCACACCGGGGTGGCATAGCGCCCGCTGCCGAAGCTGATGCGCTGCTGGTTCGAACCGTCGGCGTTCATCACGTACAATTGCTGCCCGCCCGACCGGTCGCTTTCGAACACGATCTTCGATCCGTCGGGGGAATAGCTGCCGCCGGTGTCGATCCCCGGCGACGTCGTCAGCCGCTGCGGCGTGCCGCCGGTCGCGGCAACGCGATAGATGTCGGTGTTGCCCGCCTGCGCCATCGAGAACAGGATCCACCGCCCGTCGGGGGAAAAGCGCGGCGCGAAGGTGGTCGCGACGTTCTGCACCACCAGCCGCTGGCGCCCCGACCCGATGTCATAGACGTAGATCGCCGGGTTCTTGCCGACATAGCTCATGTACACGATCGACTGCTGGTTCGGCGCGAAGCGCGGGGTCAGCACGATCGAGGAGCCGGCGGTCAGGAACCGGTGGTTGGCGCCGTCCTGGTCCATGATCGCCAGCCGCTTGATGCGGTTCGCCTTCGGCCCCGTTTCGCTGACATAGACGACGCGGCTGTCGAAATACGGCCCCTCGCCGGTCAGCCGGGTATAGACCATGTCGGCGCATTTGTGCGCGGCGCGGCGCCAGTCGGACGGCGGCACGACGAACCCCTGCCGCGTCAGCTCGGTACGCGCCGACACGTCGTACAGATAGCAGCCGACCGTCAGCGTCCCGTCGCCATTGGCGCGGATATAGCCCTGGACCAGCGCCTGCGCGCCGGTGCCGCCCCAGTAATCGAACGTCGGCGCGGTCACTTCGGGAAAGGCGATCGCGCGCAGCTGCGCCGGGCTGAGCGGCGTGAACAGGCCGGAATTGCGCAGGTCGTTGGCGACGATCTCCGACAATTGCCGGCCCAGCTGGTCGGTGGAGCCGGCCGGGGTCTGCACCACTTGCGTCGTCGGCATCGGCGGGATCGCGATCGGCATCGGCG
>NZ_LSJO01000685.1:0-1960 GCF_001556735.1 Sphingomonas sp. CCH9-F2
GCGACAGCGGCCACAGCCGCGTCCCCGATCCGCCCGACAGGATCACCGGAACGATGTCGATCAATGAACTACCCTTTCCCCCGCGACCGCGCATGGACCGCGTCGCCGCCGCGATAACCGCCGAGGTCGCCGAAGGCTCCGCGACCGGGCGAGGATCGCGCAAAAGCGCGTCGTTCAGCCTTTCTTTGCCAATTGCGGCGATAGCTCGCCCGGTATCGCTTGCGTCATTTCCGGGGACCGACACCGGCCGATGGTCCGTCTGTTCAAACATTACGTGCCCAATGCCGTGCTGCTGCTCGGGCTGCTGGATTTCGCGCTGCTGCTGCTGGCGGCGGAGGCGGGCTGGCAGGTGCGCGCGTGGCAGATCGGCATGGCACCGGACACGCCGGCGACGCGCATCCCGCAATTGCTGTCGTTCGCGGTGCCGCTGCAACTGGCGATGGTCGCGGTCGGCGCCTATGGGCCAGGGGCGCTCCATTCGGTGCGCTTCGCGGTGTCGCGGCTGCTGGTGGCGGTGTCGCTGGGCATCCTGTTCCTGTCGGTGATCTTCTTCCTGGTGCCGGCGATCACCTTCTGGCGATCGAACCTGTTCTACGCGATGCTGCTGGCGCTGGGTGGGCTGGTGACGCTGCGCATCGCCGCGCGCGGGACGATCGGCGGGGAGGCGCTGCGGCGGCGGGTGGTGGTGCTGGGCGCCGGGCCGCGTGCAGCGCGGATCGAGCGGCTGGCGGCGCGCAACGGCGCGAACTTCGTCGTCGCCGGCTTCGTCGCGATGGGGGACACCCATGTGCCGGCGGTGGACGGGGCGGTGCCGCGCGGCGCGATCGACAACCTTGCCGACCACGTCACTGCGCTGCGCGCGAGCGAGGTAGTGCTGGCGATCGAGGAGCGGCGCAACGCGCTGCCGCTGCAGGACCTGCTGCGCGTCAAGACCACCGGGGTCAGCGTGTCGGAGATCTTCAGTTTCCTGGAGCGCGAGACCGGGCGGATCGACCTGCAGAGCGTCAACCCGTCGTGGCTGATCTTCTCCGATGGATTCTCGTCCGGGCGGTTCCTGTCGACGATCGCCAAGCGCGCGTTCGATATCGTCGCCAGCCTGATCGTGCTGGCGCTGACGTTCCCGGTGATCGCGATCGCCGCGATCGCGGTGGTGCTCGAATCGCCCGGCCCGGCCTTCTACCGCCAGCGCCGCGTCGGGCTGTACAACGAGCCGTTCGACATCGTGAAGCTGCGTTCGATGCGGCAGGACGCCGAGGCGGGCGGCAAGGCGGTATGGGCGGAGAAGCGTGACCCACGCGTCACCCGCGTCGGCCGCTTCATCCGCACTGTGCGCATCGACGAGCTGCCGCAATGCTGGAGCGTCCTGAAGGGCGACATGAGCTTCGTCGGCCCGCGCCCCGAACGCCCGCAGTTCGTCGCCGAACTGGAACGCGAGCTGCCTTATTATGCCGAGCGGCACATGGTGAAGCCGGGGATCACCGGCTGGGCGCAGATCAACTATCCCTATGGCGCGTCGGTGGAGGATGCGCGCAACAAGCTGGAATACGACCTGTATTACGCGAAGAACTATTCGCCGTTCCTCGACCTGCTGATCCTGCTCCAGACGCTGCGCGTGGTGTTGTGGCCCGAAGGCGCGCGATGACGCGATGACGCCGACGTCGGTCATCTGGATCCATTCGCTGGTCGCGCTGCTGTTTTGCGGCGTCGCGGTGACGTTGCCGCGCCCGGACAGCGCGGCGCCGGTCGCGCGCTGGCTGCTGACCGCGGCGGCGGTGGCGACGGCGCTGTGGGCGCTGGCGATCGCGGGGATCGGCAGCGCCGACGTCGCCGCGCGGGTGACCGGGGCGCTGCGCGACCTGGCGTGGCTGGCGGTGCTGGGCGTCGCCGCGCGCGCCGGGCAGGGGATCGAGGCGCCGGCGCGGCTGGGCGCCTATGCCGCGACCGCATCGTGTTTCGTGCT
>NZ_LSJO01000686.1:0-5895 GCF_001556735.1 Sphingomonas sp. CCH9-F2
GGCGACGACCGCCCCGGCCGCAACCCGCCTCACCCCGCCCGCGCAGCGCCAGCCGGAACCACCCCCCGCCGGCACCGCGCAGGAAATCCATGCCGGCTGGATGGAGCATATCCGCAATCCCTATCGCCGGAGGTGACGACATAACTTTTGTTGTGCCGCCCGCCGCTTCGTTCTATTCCACGGGCAAGAACGACACAGCGGAGAGACAGGCGTGGCCAACGGACCCTTGCACGGCATTCGGATCGTTGAATTTGCGGGCATCGGCCCGGGGCCGTTCGCGGGCATGATGCTGGCCGATCATGGCGCCGAGGTGATCCGCATCGACCGGGGCAAGCCGGGGCTGAGCTTTTCGACCGATGCGAAGGATCCGTTGCTGCGCAACCGCCGCTCGATCGCGCTCGACCTGAAGGATCCGGCATCGGTCGCGGCGGTGCGCCGCATCGTGAAGGACGCCGATGCGATCATCGAAGGGTTCCGCCCCGGCGTGATGGAACGGTTGGGGCTGGGGCCGGACGTGCTGCTGGGCGACAATCCGCGGTTGGTATACGGCCGCATGACCGGCTGGGGCCAGACCGGGCCGATGGCGCCGCAGCCGGGCCACGACATCAACTATATCGCGATCTCGGGCGTGCTCCACGCGCTGGGCCGCGCGGGCGAGAAGCCGACGCCGCCGATCAACCTGGCGGGCGATTTCGGCGGCGGGGCGATGTTCCTGGCGTTCGGGATGCTTGCGGCGCTGCTCCACGCGCAGCGCACCGGCGAGGGGCAGGTAGTCGATGCCGCGATGACCGACGGCTCGGCGGTGCTGATGACGATGATGTGGGGGTTCCGAGCGATGGGGCGCTGGTCCGACCAGCGCGGCACCAACCTGCTCGATACCGCGGCGCATTTCTACGACACCTACGAAACCGCCGATGGCCGCCATGTCTCGCTGGGCGCGATCGAGCCGCAATTCTACGCCGGATTGCGCACCGTCATGGGGCTGACCGATCCGCGCTGGGATGCGCAGATGGACCCGCGGCAATGGCCCGCGCTGAAGGAGGAACTGACCCGCCTGTTCCTGACGAAGACACGCGACGAATGGGTCGCCACCTTTGAGGGCCACGAGGTGTGCTTCGCCCCCGTCCTCGGCTTCGACGAGGCGCTGGCGGATCCGCACAATCGGGCGCGCGGCACGTTCGTTACCGTCGACGGGGTGGATCAGCCCGCGCCCGCGCCGCGCTACTCGGTCAGCGGCACCGCCGCGCCGCGGATGCCCGGCGCGCGGGACGATGCGGCTGTCCTCGCCGACCTGGGCTTCTCCGCGGAGGAGGTGGCGGCGCTGGGTCACTGACCCTGCGCGCGCCGCCCTACTCGGTGGCGCGGATCAGCCGACCGCCACCGCCGACTTGCGCGCGAACACGCCGTAGCCGGCGATCACCGCATAGCAGGCCGCCGGCAGCACCAGCGCCAGTTGCAGGCTGTGGGTCGCGTCGGCCAGCGCGCCGGTCATGTACGGCACCACTGCACCGCCGACGATCGCGGTGGCGATCACGCCCGAACCCTCGGCCGCGCGCTTGCCCAGCCCCTCGCTCGCCAGGCTGAAGATGGTGGGGAACATGATCGCGTTCATCAGCCCGATCGCCAGCAGCGACCAGCCCGATACGAAGCCGGCGGTATTGGCGGAAATAGCAATCAGCACGATCGCGCCCACCGCCACCGTCGCCAGCACCTTGCCTGGCGATACCTTGGTCAGCACCCACGCGCCGACGAACCGCCCGAGCAGCGCGCCGCCCCAGTAGAAGGGCACGTGATCGCCCGCCGCCTTGTCGGCCAGCCCCATCACGCTCGGCTGCATCAGGTAGTTGACGATCAGCGAGCCGATCGAAACCTCGGCACCGACGTACAGGAAGATGCACAGCACGCCGACCGCGAAGCGCGGACGCGCCAGCAGCGTGAACGCACGGAGGATCGACCCTTCGTGGTCCTGTTCCTCCTGCAGGCGGTTGCGGCGCGTCCACACGACGGCTGCGATCACCAGCAGCGCGACGGCCAGGCCCAGATAGGTGTGGACGATCGTGCGCGAGCTTTCGGCACGATAGGCGTCGAGCGCCGCACCCGTCAGCGTCGCGGCGCTGACATTGGCCAGCCCGCCCAGGATCAGCGCGGACCCGGCGAGCGGGAACAGCGTGGTGCCCAGCGAATTGAACGCCTGTGCGAAGGTCAGCCGGCTCGACGCGGTCTGCGGCTTGCCCAGCAGCGAGATCAGCGGGTTGGCCACCACCTGGACGATGGTGATGCCCGCGCCGAGCACGAACAGCGCGAACAGGAACATGCCGAACGCGGCATTGGCCGATGCCGGGATGAACAACAGGCACCCCGCGGTCATCGTCACCAGCCCGATCGAGGCGGTGCGCATATAGCCGAATCGGCGCACGATCGCGGCGGCCGGCAGCGAGAACAGCGCATAGGCGAGGAAGAAGGCGGTCTGCACCAGCATCGCCGTCGCATGGTCGAGCGTGAACAGCTCCTTCAGCTTCGGGATGATGATGTCGTTGAGCGAGGTGATCCCGCCGAAGATGAAGAACAGCGCGAAAACGAAGACGCGCAGGTCCGGCGCGTCATAGCCGTGCCGGGCGTCCCCCGCGGCCGCCGCATTGGTGGTGTTGACATGCATCAGCCGCATCCTCCCTCTTTCTCGCGCTCAGGCGAACGCGGCGCCCTAGCGCGCCGCCGCGCATCGCGAAAGTGTGCAACGTTCACAAATCGTCTATGCCGGCCGCGATGACCCGGCTGACCGTCAATAATGAGGCGATCCAATACCGCCTGCCGCCCGACACCCCGCTGCTTTGGGCGCTGCGCGATGCGTCGAACCTGACCGGAACGAAATACGGCTGCGGCAGCGGTTCGTGCGGGGCCTGCACCGTCGATATCGACGGGCGCGCGGTGCGCTCCTGCCAGGTCACGCTCGGCGAAATCGAGGGGGCGTTCGTTACTACGATCGAGGGGCTGTCGCGTGAGCGCGCGCACCCGGTCCAGCTTGCGCTGATCGCGGAGGGGGTGCCGCAATGCGGCTATTGCATCCCCGGCATCGTGATGGCCGCCGCCGCACTGCTCAAGCGTGATCCGTCGCCATCGGAGGATGCGGTCGCGGCGGCGATCACCAACATCTGCCGCTGCGGCATCTACCCGCGGCTGACCGGGGCGATCCAGCGCGCCGGCCGCGCGATCCGCGGCGAGGAGACGATCCCCGCCCCGCCCCGCCCCGGCATCGAACCGGCAGAGGCGGCGCGGATCGTCCCCGCGCTGGACGGCCGATCGCGGCGTTGACCCGAGTCATCGGACCGGCACGCGCTCCGATCCGGTGTTCGAGGCACGCTACGCCATCGCCATCAGGCTGGCGTTGCCGCCTGCCGCGGTCGTATTGATCGAGGTCGATACCTCCTCCACCAGCCATTCGGCGCGATAGCCCGCCGACGCCGCCTGCGGCAGGACGATCGGCCCCGGCAGCTCGGCCAGCGCGCGCAGCGCCGCCCGGACCGCCGCGTCGTCGCCCTCGATCAGCGCACCCGCGAACGGCCCTTCACCGCGCCAGTCGTGCGCCCAGCGGATGCGATGCGCGACCGTGACGGGCAGATCGCCGAACCCGTCGCGCACCTGCGCGGCGGTCGCGACGACCGCGTCATTCCCCGCCGCCAGCGTCGCGGCCAGCTGGTCGATCAGCCCGTCCCGCGTCTGCGCCGACAACAGGATGCACCCGCGCGGGTGCAGCGCGTACAGGTTGCGCTCGCCCACCGGCCCGGCCAGTTCGGTCGTCCCGCCCAGCAGCGAATGGCGGATCGCCTCACGTACCCGCTCTGCACCCGCGGCATCGCCCGCCTCCTCCAGCCAGCGCGCCAGATCGCGCGCGGCAGGATCGGCCGCGTCCGACGCGAGCGCCGGCGGCAACGGCGCCCCCGTCACCAGCCGGCCGAGGTACAACGGCCCGCCCGCCTTCGGCCCGGTGCCCGACAGCCCGCGCCCGCCGAACGGCTGGACGCCCACCACCGCGCCGATGACGTTGCGGTTGATGTAGAGGTTGCCCGCCTTCACCCGGCTGGTCACCTGCGCGACCGTTTCGTCCAGCCGCGTATGCAGTCCGAAGGTCAGGCCGTAGCCGGTGGCGTTGATCCGGTCGATCAACCGGTCCAGCCCCGCGCGGCGGAAGCGGACGACGTGCAGCACCGGGCCGAACACCTCGCGCTCCAGATCCGCGAGGTCCGCGATTTCGATGATCGTCGGCGCCACAAACGTGCCATGCGCAGTGTCGCCGGCGGGCACGATCCGCTCGACCGCACAGCCGCGCGCGCGCATCCGCTCGACATGCGCCTCGATCGTGTCGCGCGCCTCGGCGGTGATGACGGGGCCGATATCCACCGACAGGCGGTCGGTGCGCCCGATCGACAGTTCGCGCAGCGCGCCCTTCACCATCGCCAGCGTGCGGTCGGCGATATCCTCTTGCAGACACAGCACGCGCAGCGCCGAACACCGCTGCCCCGCACTGTCGAACGCGGAGGCGATGACGTCCGCCACCACCTGTTCGGCCAGCGCCGACGAATCGACGATCATCGCATTCTGCCCGCCGGTTTCCGCGATGAACGGGATCGGCGCGCCATCGGGCAGCAGGCGCCCGGCCAGTTCGCGCTGGATCAGCCGCGCGACCTCGGTCGATCCGGTGAACATCACCGCCATCGTCTCCGGCGCGGCGACCAGCGCGGCGCCAATCGCGCCGTCACCCGGCAGCAGCTGGAGCACGTCGGCGGGCACCCCCGCCTCTTGCAGGATGGCGACGCCCTGCGCAGCGATCAGCGGGGTCTCCTCGGCCGGCTTGGCCAGCACCGGATTGCCCGCGACCAGCGCGGCAGCGACCTGCCCGGTGAAGATCGCCAGCGGGAAGTTCCACGGGCTGATGCAGGTGACCGGCCCGATCGGCCGCTGCCCGGCGCCCAGCGTGCCCCGCCCCTGCGCCGCATAATAACGCAGGAAGTCGACCGCCTCGCGCACTTCCGCGATTGCATTGGGCAGCGATTTGCCCGCCTCGCGCACGATCAGGCCCAGCAGCTGCGGCATCCGCGCCTGCATGAAATCGGCCGCGCGATCGAGGCAGGTGGCACGCTCTGCCACCGGCACCTGTGCCCAGCGCGCCGCGGCCGCCGCCGCCCGCGCCGTCGCCTGCCGCACCTGCTCCGGCGTGACCTCATACACCGTACCCACCCGGTCGCGATGGTCCGCGGGGTTCAGCACCGGCCGCGCCGCGCCCGCCGCGCCCGCGCGCCAGTCGGCGTGCGCGCCGTGCCGCATCGCCTCGCCCAGCGTCGCCAGCACGCTTTCGTCGCTGAGGTCGAGGCCATCGGAGTTGCGCCGCGCATCGTACAGTTCGCGCGGCAACGCGATCTGCGGATGCTTCTGCCCCGGCTGCGCCATCGCGCGCACCGTGGCGACGGGATCGGCGATCAGGTCGCCGATCGCCACCTCGGGATCGGCGATACGGTTCACGAACGACGAATTGGCGCCGTTTTCCAGCAGGCGACGGACCAGATAGGCCAGCAGCGTCTCATGCGTGCCGACCGGGGCGTAGATGCGGCACGGGCGGCCCAGCCGGTCGGGCCCGACGACCTCGTCGTAGAGCGGCTCGCCCATGCCGTGCAGACACTGGAATTCGTAGCGGGTGGTCGAAAACGGTTCGCCCGCCATGTGGTGGATCGTCGCCAGCGTCTGCGCATTGTGCGTCGCGAATTGCGGGAACACCGCATCCTCCGCCGCCAGCAGCCGCCGCGCGCAGGCGATGTACGCAACATCGGTATGCACCTTGCGGGTATAGACGGGAAAGTCGGGCAGCCCGTCGACCTGCGCGCGCTTGATCTCGGCATCCCAATA
>NZ_LSJO01000687.1:0-237 GCF_001556735.1 Sphingomonas sp. CCH9-F2
GAGCGCTCGCGCCCAAAAAAAGCGAGCTTGCTCATGCACTCGCCGCTGCCGGAGAGCATCCGGTGAGCCTGGTCGCCAGCACGCTCGGGGTCGGGCGCTCGACGGTGTACGATCGCCTGGCCGGCAGCACTAAGGCTCGCGGGCCGTACGCCAAGGCCGACGACGCGGACCTGCTGCCCCGTATTCGCCAGATCGCCGCGCAGCGGCCAACATACGGCTACCGCCGCATCGCGGCGG
>NZ_LSJO01000688.1:0-408 GCF_001556735.1 Sphingomonas sp. CCH9-F2
GGGCACCGGCACCGCCGGCGCCGCGACCTGCGCGATCGCGGGCGCGGCGACCAGCGCGGGAATGGCGAGCAACGTGTAACGGGACATCCGGTCTCCTGGTCTCATGCGTTGGCCGACGCTAACCCCCTGCCATCACGGTGGCAACGCCGCTTGCCGTGGCGCGGCCGCACGGGCATCACCGCCCGGTGACGTCACCCCGCGACCCCTTCATCCTCCTCGACGATGCCCGCCCCGGCGGCGCGGCGGCGCGGCTCTACACCCGGCCCGTGCGCGTGCTGGAGGCGTGGAGCGCGCCGGAGGTGCGCGACGTCATGGCGGCGGTGCGCGCGGCGACTGCGGACGGCACGCTCGATGCCGCGGGGTTCCTGTCGTACGAGGCGGGCGCCGCGTTCGAGCCGGCAGCGGGAC
>NZ_LSJO01000689.1:0-4317 GCF_001556735.1 Sphingomonas sp. CCH9-F2
CCCTGCAGCAGTTCCAGCACCCGCCGCGCGATCCGCACCGCCGCGTCCGCCACATCCTCACGCGGGCGATGCGGCAGCGTGGCGGGATCGTAGATCAGGATCGGGTCGATATCCGACGAGTAATTGAGCTCGTGGCTGCCCTGCTTGCCCAGCGCGATCGCCGCGAACCCGCGCCGCGCCTCGCCCGGCGTGCGCTCGGCGATGGCCGCCGCGATCGCGCGATCCAGCGCACCGTCGGCGAAATCGGACAGCCGCGCGGTCACCGCCGTCAAATCCAGCGCACCCGACAGGTCGCCCAGCGCCACCTCCAGCGCCAGCCGCCGCCGCTCCAGCCGCAACCGCCGCATCAACGGCATGTCGGCGTCGTCCGCCAGCGCCTGCGCGGTGCCCAGGTCGCGCGCGATCAGCCCCGACAGGAACGGCGACCAGCGATCGGCACGCTCGCGCGCATCCTCGATCCGGGTCACTGCACGAAACCTAATCTTTTCACCGACGTTACAACGCCATGGTCACGCATCATGCCTCGTCCGGATCGTCACGCGGCGGATCGTACACCGTGGAACAGCCGCGTGCGACCGACGATCTGTCCGGTCCATTGCGCAAGGCCTTCGGCCGCGACGCAGGCGTCCCGACCGAGCTTCCCACCGACATGGCGCAATTGCTGGCGAAGCTGTCCTATCTGAAATGACCGGACAGGAAAAAGGCGCCGATGGCATGACCATCAACGCCCGATCCGTTACCCGCATGGTGCGCGTCAGCGTTCCCGGCTCAATTCGTCCACTTCGTGCATGATCGAATCGAGCGTCGAGCGCGTGCCGTCCGTCTCATGCTCGCGCCGCGACGACAGGTCGCTGCCGCTCATCAGCGCCTCCAGCGCGACCCGGCCGCGCGCGACGCGGCTCTTGATCGTGCCGACCGCCACGCCGCAGATCTCGGCCGCTTCCTCATAGGCGAAGCCACCCGCGCCGACCAGAATCAGCGCCTCGCGCTGCGGCTGCGGCAGGTGCAGCAGCGCGCGTTGCATGTCCGCCAGTTCGACATGCTTGTCCTGGCTGGCCGGCGCCGCCAGCACGCGGTCCGCGACCAGATCGTCCCACTCGCCCTTGAAGCGCGCACGACGCATCTGGCTGAGAAACAGGTTGCGCAGGATGATGAAGGTCCAGGCGCGCATGTTAGTGCCCGCCTGGAACCGCTTGCGCGCGGCCCATGCCTTCAACAGCGTTTCCTGCACCAGGTCGTCCGCGAGATCGCGATTGCCGGACAGCGACCGGCCGAACGCGCGAAGGTGCGGGATGACGAGCGCAAGCTGCTTCTTGAACTCGGGATCGGAAAGCGAGACGTGCTCGACCGGCGCGTCGGCCGGCGCATCGTCCACGCCGGGTGGATGTTCAGTCATGCCGCTCCGTCGCTCTGGCGCCGAACCGTCAGTGGCGCCGGCGTCCGATGGCCCAAGATAGGGGCTGCCCGGCCGCTTGGCCAGTCCGCGGGTCAACATCGCGTGTCAGGACAATAGGATGGCGGCGAAGATCACGACCACCAGCACCAGCGAGGCGGCCAGGATATAGCGCGTCATCCCCGGGGTCGCCCCGGCCCGCGCGTCGGTGGCATCCATGCGGATGCGATCGTTGTCGTCTGCCATGCGTCTATAACCCGCGAGCAATGTTTTGGGTCCGTATCGATCGTACGGACCCGTCGCATCGGTTGAACGAAGGTCAGGCCGGAACCGTGCTTTCGTCGAAGAACAGCGCCTGGCTGATCGCCGCCTTCACCGTCGAGCGCTGGAACGGCTTGGTGATGAGGAACGTCGGCTCCGGCCGCTCGCCGGTCAGCAGCCGTTCGGGGAAGGCGGTGATGAAGATCACCGGCACGTTGAACTCGGCCAGGATATCCTTGACCGCGTCGATGCCCGAACTGTCGTCGGCCAGCTGGATATCGGCCAGCACGAGCCCCGGGCGATCCTCCATCGCCAGCGCCACGGCCTCGTCGCGGGTCACCGCCACGCCGGTCACTTCGTGGCCCAGGTCGCGGACGATCGATTCGATGTCCATCGCGATGATCGGCTCATCCTCGATCACCAGCACACGCGCGCGTGTCTGCTTCTCGATCTCGGCCAGCGCCTCGGCGACCAGCGCATCGACCTCCGCGGCGTCGACCTCGATCAGATAGGCCGCATCTTCGGGCGTGAAGCCTTCCATCGCGGTCAGCAGCAGCGCCTGCCGCGACAGCGGCGTCATCCGCGACAGCCGCGCGCGCGCCACCGCTTCCTGTTCCTCGGCGACGTCGTCCGCCGCGACCTCGTCGAAATTGGTCGAGTTCCAGATCGCCTGGAACGTACGGTACAGCCCCAGCCGCGGATCGACGTCGCGCGGGAATTCGCCCGGCGCCGCGACGATCGCTTCCAGCGTGGCGCGCACGTACCGGTCGCCCTGCGCCTGGCTGCCCGTCAGCGCGCGGCCGTACCGGCGCAGGAACGGAAGATGCGGCGCGAGTTGTTGTCCGAGCGACATGTGCAGTAAGCCCTCCCAGGCAGCGGACGCGCTACGCGGCGCCGCTGCGACATCATACAGAATGTGGACCAGAACGCGGCCGCGGCATATTGAACCCCCCGGTCGGCGATTTTCGTCGCACGCGGTGGGAACCAACGAGTAGCTGTTTGGTTTCATCGGCGAGTACGCATCTGCGTTACAGGAAAGAGGTACCATCTGTTCCGCTCGACCTGCCCGCCATCTGGCCGCAGTGTCGCTTTGGGGGGTAAGCGTTGACGTCGGAGAACAAGGCGCAGGAGAAGCCCAAAAAAGGCACTGCCGCGCAATCGAAGAACAGGGACATGGGATCGGCGCTTCGCTCCGTCTATCAGAAGACGGTGGAGGAAGCGGTGCCGGACGACCTGCTTTCGCTGCTCGGTAAGCTCGACTGACGGCCGATGGCCGTCGCCCCATCCATGCCCGAACAGGAAACACCGGTGACCACGCGCGGCGACATGTTCGCCCGTTGGCCGACCGGCGCGAAGCTGTTCCTGATCCTCAGCATTGCGCTGCTGCCGCTGGCGCTGATCGCCACGTTCGCGACGCTGCGCGTCACGCAGATCGCCGATACCGAATTGCGCTCGCACCTGCGGGTCGCCGCGGCCGAATCAACCCGCGCGATCGCGATCGAGCTGGTCGGCGACATGACCGCGCTGCGTGTCGCGGTCGATGCGCTGCGCGCCGATTTGGGTGACGCGCCCAGTTGCGCGCGTGCGCAGGGCGTGTTCGCGCAGCAATCGGCGGAGGGCACCGGCTTCGTCATCCTCGACCGCCGCGGCCGGCCGGTCTGCGGCGAGCCGTTCCCCGGTGCCGCCGCCTTCGCGCGGCAGAACAGCTCTTCCGTCGTCAGCGCGCGGATCGTCGACAATCGCGGGCTGATGCTGCGGCTGGCAGGGCGCGACAACGGGCTGACCGCCGCCGCCTATTTCCCCGCCAACTTCCTGGCGCAGATCAGCCAGCCGAGCGGCTTCGCCCCCGATTATGGCGCGGCACTGACGCTCGACGATGCGCGGCTCGATCTGGTCAGACTCGAACGCCAGACCGCGCTGGAACGGCGCGAAAGCATCCGCAACGATCTGGGCATCGGCGGGCTGGTGCTGGAAATGCAGGTGCGCAGCGCGCCGATCGGCTCGCCACTGCTGATCGCGATGGCGCTGCCGGTGCTGATGTGGGCGGCGGCGGCGGCGATCAGCTGGTTCGTGGTCGATCGCCTGCTGATCGCGCCGCTGCGCGCGCTGCGCGGCTCGATCGCCGCTTACTCCCCCGGCGATCAACCCGATCCGGCGATGCTCAGCGCGCTGCCCGCGCAAGAGATTCGCGAACTGGGCGACACCTTCCGCGCCCTCAGCCGCACGGTCGCGATCCACGAAGCCGGGCTGGCGGAGGGCTTGGTGCGGCAGACCAAGCTGACGCGAGAGGTCCACCACCGCGTCAAGAACAACCTCCAGGTCATCTCCAGCCTCATCAATTTCCACGCCCGCGGCGCGAAGAACCCGGAGGCGACGCGCGCCTATGCCTCGATCCAGCGGCGGGTCGACGCGCTCGCGGTCGTGCACCGCTATCATTATGCCGAGATGGAGGAGAATCGCGGCGTCGGGCTGCGCTCGGTGCTGGGCGAACTCGCCTCGTCGATCCGCGCCACCGCGCCGGAGGGCAGCCGCATCAGCATCGTGCTGGACGTCGATCCCTTCTATGTGACGCAGGACGTGGCGGTCGCGGTGTCGTTCCTGGTGACCGAACTGGTCGAACTGGCGATGACCTGCGCGCCCGAAATGCAGCTGCGCCTCTCGCT
>NZ_LSJO01000069.1:0-1884 GCF_001556735.1 Sphingomonas sp. CCH9-F2
GCCCGCCTTGGGGGTGATCGGGGCGGCTCCGGCGGGTATCGCCAGCGCCAGCGCCGCAGCGCCGATCAGAAAGGCCGTCTTCATCGCCTCATTCCCCTTTTGTCGCCTGTGAAGGCTGTGTTTTCAGCCCTTCCTTGTCATGACGCAGCAACGCGCCGGCCCCGCACCAGGCGGCATAAAAAAATCACCCCGGCACCACGTCGAACGCCACCGTCAGCCGCGGCGCATCGCCCGTGAACGGCTCGGTCCCGTGCCACAGATAGGAGGGGAACAGCGCCACCATCCCCGGTTCGGGGCGGATATGGCGAAACGGCGCCAGTACCGGGCGCGTCGGCACCCCCGGCCGCCCCAGCGCCAGCCACCCCTGCGGCGCGCGCTCCACCGCATCGGGCAATGCGACATAGAAGGCGGAGGACAGCCACCCGGCGGGGTGGACGTGATCTTTATGGAAGCCGCCCGCCCGCAACCGTACCGACCATGCTCCGGCAAAGCGATAGCCGCCCGCCGCCCGGCGCCGCACCGGATCGTCGCCGCTGCCCAGCCCCGCGATATGCGCGCGGATCGGCGCATCCAGCGCCGCGAACAGCGCGCGGACCACCGGCACATCCAGCCGCGACAGGTCGACCTGCGTCTGGCTGCCGTGGCGGATCGACTGTTCCAGCGGATGCGCCTGCCAGCCGTGCAGCGCCTCCAGCGCCGCCGCCAGATCGGCCAGGAACGCCGGCAAGTCGGCCCAGCCGGCGGGGGTCGAAATCCGCTGCGCGGTCACCAGCGCGGGATCCTCGCACAGCGGCGCATGGCGCGGGTCGCCCGCCAGCCGCCACGCGGTCGCCAGCAGCGCGATCGCGGCCTGATCGTCGGGCGCAGCGGCGACCACCCGCTCCGCCAGCGCCGCCGCCTCGCCGATCCGCCCCAGATGCAGCAGCGCCTCGGTCGCGGCGCGCGCCGCGACCGAGGCGCTGCTGCATCTGGGGCGGATCGGCGAGGCGGCGGCGCTGGCGGAGCGGGTGGTCGCCGCTGCGCCCGACGATCAGGCCGCGATCGCGCTGCTGGCGACCGCGTGGCGGCTGGCGGGCGACCCGCGCCATGCGCCGCTGTGCGAGGATCCCGCGCTGGTGACCGCGCAGCGGATTTCGACCCCCGCCGGCTGGGCCGACTTGCCGGCGTTCCTGGCCGATCTGGCGGCGGCGCTGGAGGCGCTGCACGGCTGGCAGGCGCATCCGCTGGAACAGTCGATCCGCCACGGCAGCCAGACGCAGGTCGACCTGTCGCGGCTGGATGTGCCGGTGGTCCGCGCGCTGTTCGCGGCGCTGGATGCGCCGATCCGCGCGCATATCGCGGGGCTGGGCAGCGGCGACGATCCGGTGCGGCGCCGGGCGGCGGGCGGCTATCGCTTTGCCGGAGCATGGTCGGTACGGTTGCGGGCGGGCGGCTTCCATAAAGATCACGTCCACCCCGCCGGGTGGCTGTCCTCCGCCTTCTATGTCGCATTGCCCGATGCGGTGGAGCGCGCGCCGCAGGGGTGGCTGGCGCTGGGGCGGCCGGGGGTGCCGACGCGCCCGGTACTGGCGCCGTTTCGCCATATCCGCCCCGAACCGGGGATGGTGGCGCTGTTCCCCTCCTATCTGTGGCACGGGACCGAGCCGTTCACGGGCGATGCGCCGCGGCTGACGGTGGCGTTCGACGTGGTGCCGGGGTGATTTTTTTATGCCGCCTGGTGCGGGGCCGGCGCGTTGCTGCGTCATGACAAGGAAGGGCTGAAAACACAGCCTTCACAGGCGACAAAAGGGGAATGAGGCGATGAAGACGGCCTTTCTGATCGGCGCTGCGGCGCTGGCGCTGGCGATACCCGCCGGAGCCGCCCCGATCACCCCCAAGGCGGGC
>NZ_LSJO01000690.1:0-22436 GCF_001556735.1 Sphingomonas sp. CCH9-F2
GATCAACCCCGCCCCGCACGCCGCGGCAGTGCCACCGCCTCGCTGGCGGACGCGCTGCGCCGCACCCGCGATTGAGCGTGCGTCAGATCAGATCATCTTCCTCATTTTCGGCGAGCAGGCGGCCCATCGCCTGGAACAGCTGATCCATCGCCACCGGCTTGAAGATCACGTCGTTCGCCCCCGCCGCGATGCACCGGTCGCGTAGGTCCGGCGCGGTGTCGGCGGTCACGACGATCACGGGCAGCTGCGCCTTGGCATCGCGGCGCGCCCGGATGTGACCGATCGCGGTGATCCCGTCCATGCCGGGCATCCGCAGGTCGACCAGAATCATGTCGAAGTCGTCGCGGTCGATCAGGTCCAGCCCGATCTCGGCGCTCTCCGCCTCCACCATCGTGGCGCCCGCGACGTCCAGCATGTCGCGCACGACCCGCCGGTTCATCCGATCATCCTCGATGAACAGGACGTTCAGTGCCGACATGCGCGAACGTTCCTCCCGGATCCGTTGGTCCCTGGACCCATCATCTGTCTTATGTCCCTAAGCCGCCTGCCGCGCAAGCGCGGTTTCCAGCGCATTGATGGCCGCCACCAGTGCACGCTTTCCTGCCGAACGTTCAATAACATGGGTGGCACCGTGCGAATGCCATATCAGGTGCGCCGGTCCGCCGGTGGCTGGCGCGATCAGCGCGACCGGCGCGCCCGCGGCCGCCGCCGCGATCGGGGCCAGATCGCCGGCGGCGGTCAGCGCCCCCGCCTCCACCAGGATGCGATCGGGGCGTAAACGGGCGACCTCCGCCGCCGCATATTCGGGATCGGCGAACGTCACTTCACCCAGGTCTCGAAACAGCGCGCCGTACATGGCTCGCGTGATCGGGCTGCGTTCGACCACCAGCAGCGCCGGCGGCCGCGTCGGCACGTCGGGCGCCGCCGCGACCACCAACGGCAGGTCCAACGTGAAGCGCGCGCCCTGCCCGGGGTGGCTCTCCACCGTGACGTCGCCACCCATGGCACGCGCGAGGTTGCGACAGATCGCCAGCCCCAGTCCCGTTCCCCCGAACTGCCGCGCAGTACCGGCGTCGGCCTGGCGAAAGGATTCGAAGATCGCGTCCTGCACGTCGCGTGCTATGCCGATCCCGCTGTCCTGCACCGTCAGGCGCAGGCGCGTGTCCTGCACCGTCAACGCCAGCTGCACGCGGCCGCTGGCGGTGAATTTCACCGCATTCGACAACAGGTTGAAGATGATCTGGCGCAGCCGCGTAACATCGCCGACGATCCATTGCGGCACGTCCTGCCACACCGCCTCGAACATCAGGCCCTTGGCCACCGCCGGGGCGCGCCACAGGCGAACCGCCTCCTCGATCGTGGCATGGACGTCGAGCGGGGCGTTCTCGATCGTCATGCGCCCGGTTTCGATCTTGGCCACGTCCAGGATATCATCGACCAGCGCGCGCATCGTCGTGCACGCGCCGTGGATCACGCCCAGCCGCTCGCGAACCGCCGGCTCCAGCCGCGGGTCGGCGATCATCACCTGCGCCATCCCCAGAATGCCGTTGAGCGGGGTGCGGATCTCGTGACTGGTCGTCGCCAGGAATTCGGTCTTCGCACGCAGCGCCTTGCCCAGTTCGGTATTGGTCGCCGCCAGCGCTTCGTTCGCGGCGCGCACGCGGTTGCGGCTGCGGCGGATCGCCAGCAATGCCATCGCCAGCGCGACAATGACCGCCGTCGTCGCAACACCGGCCGCGGCGAAGATCCACCGCTGTGTCGCCGCGGATGCCCGCTCGTACCGGATCGACCGCGCCAGATCGGCGGCGCGCAGCTTGGCGATGCGCAATTCCTGGTTCGCATAGTCGAATCGCGCCCTGGCCAGCGCCGCGCTGTTCGATCGCGCGATCTCGGTCGCCTGGTCGTCGATCCGCTTCAGCGCCGCCAGATGCGCCAGCGCCTGCGAGGGCTCGCCGCGCGCGACATAGACGCGATAGGCGATGTCGTGCATCCCGCGGTCGGCCAGCGTGGTTTTCGACAGGTCGGCGCCGTGGAAACCACGTTCCACCAGCGCCGCCGCCCCCGCCAGATCGCCCTTGCGCTGCGCGACCGCGGCGGCGAGTAGCAGCAGTTGCGGTCGCACCGGCGCCAGCCGCGCGTTCCCCGCCAGCGCCAGGGCTCGCTGGACGGCGCGGCTTGCAGCATCCACTTGGCCAAGGCGAAGACGCACATCCGCAATGTTGCTTAGGGCCTGTGCCACGACCATGTCGTTCCCGGTGGCCTCCGCCATCGGCAACGCGCGATCAAAGTCCCGCTGCGCCTCGACGTAGCGATGCAGTGCCGTCAGCGACACGCCGCGCCCGAGGTAGACCGGAAAATAGATTCCGGGATCTGGGCTGGTCGCGTCCAGAGCCTGCTGAAAGTACCGTAACGCGGCATGATGATCGCGCGCGCCGTCGTACAGCAACGCGATCAGGGTCAGAGCCTTGGCCTGATCCCTCGCCCGGCCTAGCGCGGCGAAAAGGCCGTGTGCGTGCTGAAGCGTCGGCAAGGCCTCAGCGATGCGTCCTGCATCGGTCAGCGTCGCGCCGCGCGACAGAAGAATTTCTGCCAGCAGCGCGCGATCGATCCCCCGCCTGCCGGCATTGGCCTCGGCGAGCGCTAGGACCCGCAATGCGCGTTCCGTCTCTCCGATCCTGCCGAGCGCCTCCCCGCCCAGCCATAGCGCGACGGCGCTTTTCCGCGCTGCCTCAATCGGGTCGCGCTCTCCCTTCGCCAGCGCCAGCGCGCGATAGGCCTCGACGATGGCAGCGCGAGGATCGGAGAGCATGGCGGTCTTGGCCCGCTCGATCCGATGATCGAACGAGGGGGCCGGCGCGGGAGCGGCGGCGATCAGCATCGCCGCCATCGCCAGCGCGGCGACACCGGCGCACAGGCGTCGGATCAGTGACGTTTCCATGAATTTGCCAGCCGCTTGACCGACACGCGCGATTCGCGTGTGGCCCGCTGCGTGTCGTCGTGCCGCAGGAAGTCGATCAGCGCGTCGAGCACGATCGGGCGACTGATGAAGAACCCCTGCACTGTGTCGCACCCCATGACCGTCAGCAGCGCCAGCGTCGCTCCCGTCTCGACGCCTTCGGCCACCACCTCCATGTCGAGCGCATGGGCAAGATCGATCGTCGAGCGCACGATCAACGGATCGCGGTTCGAACTGGTCAGGTGAGTGATGAACAGCTTGTCGATCTTCAGCTCGCGCGCCGGCAGTTGCTTTAGATACGCCAGGCTCGACAGGCCGGCACCATAATCGTCGATCGAGATGCGCACACCGATCGCGTCGAACCGGTTCAGATTGGCGATCGCGCATTCGGGGTCGCGGATCACCGACGTCTCGGTGACCTCGAAGCCCAGCTTCGCATCGGGGTTCGCCTCGACGATCGCGCACACCGTTTCGACGAAGTGCGCATCGGACAGCAATTGCCCGGAAATATTGATGAAAATGCGCAGGTCGTATCCCGCCGCCCGCAAGGTCATCTGGTCACGCAGCGCGCGGCGGATCGTCCATATCGTGAGCCCGTCGATCCGCTGGACCTCCTCGGCGGCGGCGATGAAATCGCTCGGCATCACCATGCCACGCTCCGGGTGCTGCCAGCGGACGAGCGCCTCGACGCTCGAAATGTCGTGTCGGCGGGCATGGACCTTGGGCTGATACATCAGCAACAGCTCGTCGCGCTCCAGCGCGTGGTCCAGTTCCTGCGCCAGTGCCGTGATCGACGCCTGTTCGGCATCGTCCCGGTCCTGTTCCGAGCGGCGACGCCGTGCCTGCGCCAGCGATTGCTCGGCGCGCTCGATCAGCGCCATCTCGTCGTCGACCCCTGCCGCGGCGATCGCCACGCCGAACGAGGAGTCGATATGGCACCAGTCGTCGCCGACCAACATCGGGGCCGCCATCGCGCGCGTGACCGCACCGACCACGTCCGCTTCGGTCCCGTGCGCGTCGATCTCGATCGTCGCGGGAGCGATCGCGCATGCGGCGCTGCCCGGCAACAGCGCCGCGATACGGTCCGCCAGATCGGTCGCCAGCGCCCGCGATCGCGCCACGCCGACGCTGCGCCGCAGGGCGGCGAAATTCTCGATCTCGGCAAGTATCTTGACGTGCGGCACACCTCCTTCCCTTGCCGAACCGGCAGGTGGCCCGGCCGGCGATGCGGGCGGGATAAGGCGGTGGGGACTGGCCATGGCAAGTTCCGGGGTAACCGGCACTTTTAAAGATTGGCTTAAAATCCCGCTATCGTTGGTCGAACTAAGGTTAACGATGTTGAGCGAAGGTAAATAGCTTGTTAACGTTTGCGTGCCCCCTTTGCAGGGGGGGTGAGCATAACAGGGAGAAAGCCATGCTCGCGTTCATCATCTCCGTCGTTTACGGAATGACCGTTCGTCCCTGGTAAGACGAACCGGTCCGGTCCGGTGGTCGCCTCGTGCTGTCACCGGACCGGATTGCCGCCAGGGCCTGGCGCGGCGGCGACCGACGATGAACAGTCCGGTCAGGCGGCGCGCCGTGCCGATGGTGCCGGGTTGCTGAATTCCATGCTGTCGTCGACCGATCCGAAGCGCAGCGCCAGCACGTCCAGCGCATAATTCTGGTTGAGTCGCCACGGCTTGCGATCACCCTGCCGCGGCAGCCGGTCGAGCGCGCGCTGGATATAGCCGGAGGTGAAGTCCACGAACGGCTCCGGCGCGATCGGATCGGCGCCGATCCTCGGCGTCGCCTGTCGCAGCCCGCGCTTCTTCATCGTGTTGAGCAGGCGGCACAGATACATCGCGACCAGATCGGCCTTCAGCGTCCACGACGCATTGGTGTAGCCGAAGACAAAGCTGATGTTCGGCACGTCGGAGAACATCATCCCCTTGTACTGCAGCGACTGGGTCAGGTCGATCGGCACGCCGTCGCGCTCGAACTGCGTCCCGCCCATCAGCGCCACTTCCAGCCCGGTCGCGGTCACAATGATGTCCGCAGCGATCTCACGCCCGTCCGACAGCATGATGCCGCCCGGGGTGAACCGGTCGATCGTGCCGGTCTCCACGCTGGCGTCGCCCACGCTGATCGCGTCGAACAGGTCGGAATCGGGCACCAGGCACAGTCGCTGGTCCCACGGATTGTATCGCGGCGTGAAATGCGTGGCGACGTCATAGTCCGGCCCCAGCTTCTCTCGGACCATCCCGATCAGCCGCTCCTTCGTCTGCTCCGGTCGGGTGCGTGTCATGCGATAGAAGAACATGCCCATCAGCACATTCTTCCATCGCGTGAGGCCGTATGCCGCCTTCGACGGCAGGTGGCGACGCAGCCAGTTAGCGAGCCCGTCCTCGGCCGGTCGCGACACGACATAGGTGGGTGAGCGTTGCAGCATCGTGACGTGCGCCGCCTGCCGCGCCATCGACGGCACCAGCGTCACCGCGGTCGCACCACTGCCGATGACGATCACTTTCTTGCCCGCATAGTCCAGATCCTGCGGCCAGAATTGCGGATGGGCGATCCGTCCGGCGAAACTTTCCTGCCCCTCGAACGCGGGAGCATGGCCGCGGTCGTAATCGTAATAGCCCGAACACATGTGCAGCCAGTTGCAGGTGAAGGTCGCGCTGGTCCCGTCCGCGCGCCGGGCCTCGACGGTCCAGCGCGCGTCTGCGGTCGACCAGCTGGCGCGAGTCACCTTGTGCTGGAAACGGATATGCCGGTCGATCCCGCCGTCGCGCGCGGTATCCTCAATATAGGCCCGGATCGACGGGCCATCGGCAATAGATTTCGCCGCGGTCCACGGACGGAAGCTGTAACCGAGCGTATGCATATCGGAATCGGAGCGGATGCCGGGATAGCGGAACAGGTCCCACGTACCCCCCATCGCGGCGCGCGCCTCCAGGATCATGTAGCTGCGCCCGGGGCAGCGGTCTTGAAGGTGCCACGCCGCGCCGATCCCTGACAGGCCGGCGCCGACGATCATCACATCGACATGTTCGCTCATGGCGTTTTCCTCTCCGCTCCGGCGCCTACGCTAACCCGTATGTCAGTAGCGGAAAAGGACCGATCGTGGCGCCGCGTCAGAAATCCCGCGAATAGCGCAGCTGGACGTTCGATCCGCCGAACGACCCGGCCTGCGACAGGATGCTGATCGACCGCGTCAGGGCGATTGTCAGCTGCGTCGCCGTGAAGCCGCGGGCGTCGGTGACGATCTCGATATAGATATCGTTCGTCAGATATTTGCCCGCCGCCAGCGCCGTCCCGCGCCCGCTCGCCTCATCCGCGCCCAGCACGCGCAGCCGGTCGAAGCCCGTGGCCGAGCGCAGCTTGCCCAGCGGGTTCAGCCCGCCGCCCGATCCGCGCAACGAATTGAGCGCGGCGGCCAGCTGGATCGCCTCGGTTGCGGAAAGGTTTTCCGGATTGGTCCCGAACAGCAGCCGGCTGACGACCTCGTCCTGCGGCAGCGCAGGCGTGGAGGTGAAGGCGATCTGCGGACGCTGCCCCGTACCGGTGATCGCGATGTTGAACGTCACCCCGTCGTTGCTGGTCGTCGCAAGGATGTTGATATCCGGGTCGGTCATCGCACCGCCGCGGAAACGCACCTGCCCACGCTGTACCTCGAACCTTTTGCCCGCGAACGAATAGGTACCGCGGACCAGATCCAGCCCACCGGTGATGGTCGGCGCGACCGAGGTGCCGCCGACGCGAAGGTCCATTTCCCATTCGCTTTCCAGCCCCATGCCGGACACGAACAGCTGGTTGTCGGCGCGCACGCGCAGATCGAGCTTGAACAGGCCCACCGGCGCAGGGGTCGGCCGGTCGGTCGGCCGCGGGGTGCGAATGTCGCTCTTTCGGCGTACGCCGGTCAGTTCCGGCACTTCCGCCGATCCCTGACGGATGATCTGGTAGCGGGCGTTGGGCACGCTGATCGTACCGCTAATCAACCCGCCATCGACGTTCTTCTGGATACGCACGTCGCCGCTGGCGGTCGCGCCCAGCGCATCGGATCGCGCCAGCTGGGCGTTGCGCATCGCCACGCGCAGATCCATTGGGAACCCCTGCGCCGCGGCAAGCCCGACTACGCCCTGCGCCTGCACCGTCCCCTGCCCGGCGCGCGCCTGCAGCGTGGTCAGTTCCAGCCGGTCGTTGTTGAACCGTCCGGCGATGCGCATGTTCGATAGCCGCGTGCCATAGGTTTCGTTGTCATAGGTCAGGTTATCGGCGCGGATCAGGCCGTTGATCCGCGGTGCCGATGCGGTGCCGCCCAGATCAGCGGCGATCGCGATCGGACCGGACAATTGCTGTTCGGCAAGACCAGCGAAGCTGAACAGCACGCCGGACGGCCCGTTATAGCGTACCCCGCCCGACAGGGCACCCTGCGCCAGCCGAGTCGTCCAGCTACCGCTTCCGGAGGGGGTCAGTGTGGCGACCATCCGGCCGACGGCATTGCCCCCACGACGGACCAGCGCGCGCGCGTCTCCCCCGGCATCCGACAGGCGGCCGTGGAACAGGATATCCACCGGTTCGGAAACCGACGCTAGGCTGGACCGGGTGAAGTTCGTCACCGACAACCGCGCATCCGCCTGCGGGAAGGCAGCGCCGCTGCGCTGGAGGTAGTCGACGCTGCCGGTCGCCTGCCCACCGACGCCCAGATTGGGCACCAGCGCGCTGACCAGCGACAGGTCCATCCGGTCGAGGCGCAACTGCGCCTGCGTCGTCCCGCCACCGAATTTGCCTGCCACCCGCATCGAGCCTCGATCGAAATCGAGCCGCGTCGGATCGAGTCGATAGCCGCCGTCCGCCGGCACGATTCGCGCCGCACCGGGGGTGCGGAACGACACGCCGTTGGCCTGCCCCTGCAACGCGACCAGATACTGGCTGGGCGACAACTGCGCGTTGGCGGCGAGCCGGAACGGCACGCCGTTCGATCCGGTCAGGAGCGCCTGCGCCGTGCCCGATCCGCCCGCGTAATTCACCTTCACACGCCCGGCCTGGATCACCGTCGCGCCATAGCGAAGGTCGGCGACCTGTGCGTCGGCCACTACCTGCGGCTTGTCATAAAGGACAGCGTCCGCCTTGATGATCGCGCGCCCGATCGTGAAGTCGATCGCCCCCGGGATCGTCGCGGCATAGGCGCGCGCATCAATCGCCGCACGCTGGTAACGGCCCTGCGCGCTCAGCGCGGCGGTCCCGTTCAAGCCCGATCCGGCGAAGCGCAGCTGACCGGCGAACGGCCCCGCCGCGGTTTGCACCATCCGCCCGGCGAACTGCACGCCCGCGAACAGCACGCGGCGCACGTCGATCGCCAGTCGCGCGCCGGGGGTGACCAGCACGTCGGCGGTGAACGGACCATAGCTCGTCCCGCCCGTGGCGTTGACCTGATAGGCACCACCCCGCCCGACGATCCGTGCGTCGAGATCGGCAAGCCCCACGCCCACCCCCGGCCGCGGCGCGCGCAGTCGCACGACCGGCGCGGTCGCACTGCCGGTCACCCGCGCGAAGAGTGGTCCATATTGCGTCGAATAGGCATCGGCATCGACCAGCACACCGCCGTTACGCGGGTCGAAACGCCCCTGCCCACGCGTGATGCGGAATTGCGGGGCATTCATCGTCAGGCTCTGGAACGTGACCACCCCCTCGGGCGAATAGCCGAAGCGAGTGCTCAGCACCGCATTGCCGCCGAGGAAATTGCGCACGCCGGCGTTGAACAGCTGCTTGGTCTGCACCGCGACGCGGCCGGTGATCCCGAACCCGCCGCGCGCGCCGGGCACGAGATCGGCGTTGGTCTGGATGTTCAGGATGCCGACGCTGTCGACGCGGAAGTTGTTGACACGCCCCTGCAACGCCCCGGTGTAGCGCCCGGTCTGCACGTTGGCGGCGATGATAGCGGTAGCGTCGATCGTGTCGGAACGGATGCGCAGATTGTCCGACAGGATGTTCGGCATTGTGATCGCCAGGTCGCCGTCGATCCGCGCGTTGGTGGTCAACCCGCCCAGCGCCGGATTGAGCCCGGCCACCCGCGCCGCACGCGCATGGACCGGCACGAGGATACGGTCGGCATTCACCGTCGCACGCCCTTCGGCATAGAGGCGCTCGACGCTGGTGTCGGCGAAGCCCAGCGCACTGGCGCGCAGCTTGTAATCGACCGTCGGCGTCGCAAACGCGCCGTTCAGGACGACACGCGCCAGTACGTCGCGCCCGCTCAGGTTTGGGGCGATCGCGCCCGGCGTCTTCAGCATCGCATCGACCGCGAAATTGCCGAAGTGGCTGTTGGCCAGGTCGATCATGCCGCCCGCGTCCACCGCCAGCGCATCCGACGTCAGCTTGATCCGCGTATCCGCGCGCCGCTCCGCCAGCGTCGCATCGAGCGCCACCTGCAGAGCCGGGGCAGTCAACCGCGCGACCGGCCCTTCCAGATACAGGCCCGGCCGCGTCGGCCCGCGCACCTCGAAATGGCCGTCGCGCGCCAGCAGCGACAGGTCGGCAAGCTGCCCGCCGCCCAGCGTGGCGACCGCACGGCCCCGCCACGACGACCAGCTGCCGGCGCCGTTCACCATCGCGGTCAGTGGCGCCTTCAGCCCCGCCATCTGCGCCAACAGCCCGCCCGCGGGAGCGGTGAGGCGCAGGTTCAGGTCGAGCTTGTCATCATCGGGCACCGCATCCAGCCGCAGCCGCGCACGGTCGCCGCCGGCGACACCGGGGCCGCGCAGCGCATCGACATTGGCGACCAGCTGCGCACGCCGGTCGGCGATATGCGCCTCACCGTCGATCCGCGCGATATGGCGGGCGCCCGATACCGGCGGCTCCATGACGAAGCGGGCGACCTGCAAACGGCCGATATCAATGTCGAGATCGGGCAGGATCGGCGCATTGGGATCGGTCGGCTCCGGCGAGGGGCGCAGTTCGGGATTGCGCCGCATCGTGATCAGCTGGCTCGATGCGCTGCGCACATCGACGTGATTGTTGACGAACGCGAACGGCCGCCAGTCGACGTCGATCCGCGGCGATGTCAGGAACACGCCCTTGGGATCGCTGACGCGCACGTCGGACAGCCGCATCCGGCCGTACAGCGATCCGTCGATCCGTCCGACCTTGATGTTCAGCCCCGACGCCGTGGAATAACCGCCGATCTGATCCGCGACGAACCGGCGGCCGGGATCGGTGTTGATGCCCACGACGATCGCCAGCACCAGCACGACCAGCGCGAGCACGGCAATGCCGATCCACTTCAGGATGCGCTGCCACAATGGACGACGCGTCACGACGACGGTCTCGACGGGGGAAATGCTGTCCGCGGCCATCAGAACGCCTGCCCGATCGAAAGATATAGCGCGATGCGCGGGTCGCCGGGCCGCCGGTTCAGCGGGGTAGCGACATCGACGCGCATCGGGCCGAAATTAGTGTAGAAGCGCCCGCCGATCCCCGCGCCGAAGCGCAGGTCGCCGCCCTTGGGCAGCACGCTTTCATAGGCATTGCCCGCGTCGATGAACGGCACGATCCCGAAATCGCCGAAGCGATAGCGCGCCTCCAGCGAAAATTCGTTGAGACTGCGTCCGCCGACCGGGCGCAGGTTCGCCAGGTCGATGTTGCCCTTGTCGTCCGGAACCAGCGAACTGACGGGTTCGAGCGGCCCCAGCCGCTGGAAGCCATAGCCGCGCACCGACCCGCCGCCGCCGCCGTAATAGCGCCGCGACGGCGCGATATCGTCGCGCGCGATGCCGAAGATGCTGCCCGCCCGCGCCCGGCCCGCGATCACCAGGCTGTCGGTCACCGGATAATAGCCGGTCGCCTCGATCAGCGCGCGACCATAGGGGCGCACCGATCCCTGCACCGACGTTTCCGGGCTGAGGTTCAGTTTCAGGCGATAGCCCTTGGTGGGGTTCAGCAGGTCGTTCGACCGGTCGAACAGCACCTGTCCCGGCAGCGCCAGCACGCCATAGGTGCGCCGCACGCGCCGGTTTTCCACGAAATCGAACACGCTTTCGTTCGTGCCGACCAGCTCGAACCCATAGGAATAGGTGAATTTCTTCTGCCAGATCGGCGTCGAATCGTAGCTGATACGACCGGAGAGCGTGCCCGTGAACGCCTCGAACGCATCGTAATTGGCGCGCAGCGCGCTGGCGATCACCGTCACCGTGCGATCGCGCCGGCCGGCATTCTGGCGACGGAACGTCGCCGACAGCCCCTGTTGCTGCGTCCCCGCGATCGCGCCAAGGATCAGGGCGCCTTCGGGCGGGAAGCGGTTGCGGTTGGTGAACGTGCCCTCCGCGGTCACCCCCTGCCCGGTCTGGAAGCCGACGCTGCCCGCCAGGCTGCGCGCCGGGCCCCTGTTCTGCCGGATCATCAGGTCGACCTGTTCGGTCCCGTCCGGCCCCGGCTGCCCGGTACGCAGCGGCTCGACGCCGACCGAGTTGAACAGGCCGGTGCCGACCAGCGCCTGACGCAGGTCGTCGGTCAGTCGCGTGTCGTACAGCTGGCCCTGCTTGAACCGCGGGAAGACGTTGAGGTGCTCCAGCCCGAACACCGCATCGCCCTCGGTCCGCAGCGCTCCGAACGACGATCGCGGCCCGGTGTCGACCGGCAGCGTATAGTCGCCGCGGTGGGTCTGTTCGTCGAGCAGGATGTCGCGGTCGCCGACCTTGACGAAGGGATAGCCCTGCTGCGGCAGCTTCAGGCTGACGTTCGCCTCCGCCCCCTGCACCCGTGCCGCCTGGATCGGATCGCCGGTCTTCAGCGGCAATTCGCGGCGCACCAGCCCTTCCGGCACCGTCGGCCCGGCCTGCACCGTGATGGCGCCCAATGTGTACAGCTCGCCCGGGGTGGCCGACACGATCGCGCGGATGCGCGACGCGGCGGCGGCACCGTTTTCGCCCGGCACGTTCTCGATCGTGGAGATCGCGGTGCCGTCATAATAGCCCAGCGACTTCATCAACCGCACCGCCAGCCCCTCGTCCTCCCGCGCGCGGGCCGCGATCTGGGTCGCATTGTCGGCCTTGCCCTTGCCCTCGCGCAGCGCCGAAAGGGAATTGAATTCGTCGGTCAGGCCCAGCGGGTCCAGCCCGCGCACCTCGGTGACATAGGCGATGTCAGGCGTCTCCCGCCCGCCGCTATCCGCGACGGCGTTGAGCGGCGTGCTGTCGAACGCCGCCAGCGGCTCCAGCGGGGCGGTGAGCGCGGTATCGGGCACGGCAGGGGCCGGCAGCTGTCCCGGCGTCAGCGGCGCAGCGGCGGCCTGCTCGGCATTGCCTGCGGGGGCCGCGGGCGGGACCGTCGCCGGCTCCAGCGGAGCGTTAATGTCGTCGGTGATCGGCGGGAGCGCGGCATCGAACTGCGCATCGGGAACGATCGGTGCGTTCGCCTCCGGATCGGTGGCGGGAACCGGCGCGGGCGTGTCGGGGCCGCGAGCCGGCGCCGTGCCGGGCATCCCCATCTGCGCCGCCGCAGGCTGCTCGACGATGATGCCGCCCAATGCCCATGCCATGGCGCTGAGGGCGGAGGCGGTCAGAACGCGGGAACGACGAACAGAAAAAGACAAGAATTACGCCCCTTTGACCGCCGGGCGCCGGTATACCGTTTCACCCCCGTCTTCCTGCAACGCCCCAACGCGGCTTCGGTTTCACCGGCACTGGCGCGATGGGGCCATGCAACCTAGGGTTGCGGGAACGACAGTGCCGGGAGAGGGCCGTGAATTTCGATCTCGACGACGATCATCGCATGATCGCGGACCTCGTCCGCCGCTTCGTCGATGACGAACTGGTCCCGCTGGAAGGCGCGGTGCTGGCACGCGACGTGGCGGGCGAGGGCCTGCACCTGTCGGCGGTGGAACGGGAACGGATCGACCGCGTCTCGCGCGAGCTGGGGCTGTGGGGGCTGGATGCGCCGGGCGACGTCGGCGGGCATGATCTCCCCGCGGTGGCGATGGTTGCGGTGAACGAGGCGATGGGTCGCACGATCGTCCCCTATACCCTGCCCCCCGATTCCCCGAACCTGCGGATGCTGGCCGCGACCGTGAACGACCGCCAGCGCGAGGCGTATCTGGCACCCTATGTGCGCGGTGAGACGATTTCCGCGATCGGCATCTCCGAACCGGGCGCCGGCTCTGATCCAGCGGGTATGCGCACGACCGCGACGCGCGACGGCGACGACTGGCTGCTCAATGGGCGCAAGATCTGGATCACTCGCGCTGCCGAGGCGGATTTTACGATCGTCATGGCAGTGACCGATCGTGAAAAGGGCGCGCGCGGCGGCATGTCGGCGTTCCTGGTCGATCGCGACGCGCCCGGCTTCAACGTCGTGCGCCCGATCCCGATGATCGGCGGCGAGACGACCTATGAGGTCGCGCTGGACGACTGCCGCGTGCCGGGGTGGAAGCTGCTGGGGTACGAGGGCCAAGGGTTCGCGCCGATGCAGCTGCGGCTGGGCACGCGCCGCGCGGAAATGGCCGCCAATGCGATCGGCATGGCGCAGCGCGCGCTCGACATGATGATCGACTATGCGCCGCAGCGCACCACCTTCGGCAAGCCGCTGAGCGAGCGGCAGACGGTGCAGAACTGGATCGCCGACGCCGCGATCCGCATACATGCCGCACGGCTGATGACCTACGACTGCGCGTGGAAGCTGGATCAGGGGCGCGACATCCGCACCGACATCTCGATGATCAAGAGCTTCGCGCTCGAAATGGCGTGGGACGTTCTCGATCATGCGATGCAGAGCTTCGGCGCGATGGGGATGACGCGCGAAATGCCGCTGGCGCAGATGGCGGCGCGTATCCGCCTGATGCGCATCTATGACGGGCCGACCGAGATCCATAACTGGGTGGTCGCCCGCAACCTTCTGGGAACCCGCGCATGAATGACATGACCCGCCATATTGCCGTCGCCACCGCCGATCACGTCGCCACCGTGGTGATCGACCGCGCGCCCCACAATCACGTCAATGCCCGGCTGGTCGAGGCGCTGGCCGACACGTTCGAGGCGCTGGACCGTGACGACGACGTACGCGCGATCGTGCTGGCGACGGAGGGCAAGGTGTTCTGCGGCGGTGCCGACCTGACGGGCGAAAAGCCGCTCGCCGACGACAGCGGGGAGAGCGAGACGCCAGCGCTCTACACCGCCGCCGTCCGGCTGTTCGCCACGAAGAAGCCGGTCGTCGTCGCGGTTCAGGGTGCCGCGGTCGGTGCCGGGCTGGGCGTGGCGCTGGTCGGGGATTTCCGCGTCGCCGCACCGGAAGCGCGCTTCTCCGCCAATTTCGTGACGCTGGGGTTCCACGCCGGCTTCGGCATCACGCATACCTTGCCGCGCGTCGTGGGACAGCAACATGCCGCGCTGATGCTGCTGACCGGGCGGCGGGTGAAGGCCGAGGATGCGCTGCGCTACGGCCTGGTGGACGAAATCGCCCCGCTGGCCGAGGTGCGCGCCGCCGCGGTCCGCCTCGCCGCCGAAATCGCCGCCAATGCCCCGCTGGCGGTGGAGGCGACGCGCGCCACGCTGCGTGCCGATCTGGCGCAGGCGGTGCGGCGGCGCACCGACCACGAGCGCGCCGAGCAGGACCGTCTGATGCAGACCGCGGATTTTCGCGAGGGGATCAGCGCGGTGGGGGAACGCCGCCCGGGGCGCTTCGTTCGCGGCTAGGTACGATCGTCCGGCAAAATTTGTTGCCGCCTGCGACACATTTGCGACAAAGAGCCTGTAGGGCCGCGTCCCGGCGGGGCGATACGTGGCTGGTTATGAAAGGGTGACGAGGCGGATGCGGATGCTGTCAGGCCGGGCGTCGTTGGGCGTCGCGGCCGCCTCCGGTTTGTTGGCGCTGTCCGCGTGTGGTGCCGGTGACGGCGCACCGGGCAAGGGCAAAGGCGCCCAGGGTGAGGGTCGCCCGACGCAGGTCGGCTTCGTCGTGGTCCAGCCGACCGCGGTCGCGCAGGTCAGCGAGCTGCCGGGCCGGACCGTCGCCTTCCAGAGTTCGGAGGTACGCCCGCAGGTGTCGGGCGTGATCCAGCGCCGCTTCTTTACGGAAGGGTCGATCGTCCGCCGCGGCCAGCCGCTGTACCAGATCGATCCCTCGCTCTATCGCGCCGCCGCCAACCAGGCGCGCGCCGGCGTCGCCAACGCGCAGGCGCAGTTCGAGGCTGCGCGCGTCCGCGCCGACCGTTACCGGCCGCTCGCCGAGATCGAGGCGGTCAGCAAGCAGGATTATACCGACGCCGTCGCCTCGCAGCGGCAGGCCGCGGCCAGCATCGCGCTCAGCCGTGCGCAGCTGGAAACCGCCAGCGTCAACCTGCGCTTCACCACCGTGCCCGCGCCGATCACCGGGCGGATCGGGCGTTCCCTGTTCACCGTCGGTGCGCTGGTCAGTGCGACGCAGGCCGATCCGCTGGCGACGATCCAGCAACTCGACCCGATGTTCGTCGACATCCAGCAATCGGCCGCCGACCTGCTGGCACTGCGCCGCGCGCTGGCGTCGGGCGGGGTTACCCCGGCACGGGCGACCGTCCGGCTCAAGCTGGAGGACGGCAGCGACTATGGCCGCACCGGCACGGTGGAGTTCGCCGAGGTGGTTGTCGATCCGTCGACCGGCGCGGTGACGCTGCGCGCGCGCTTCCCCAATCCCGACGGGCTGCTGCTGCCCGGCATGTTCGTTCGCGCGGCCTTCTCCCAGGCGATCCAGCAGAACGTGTTCCTGGTCCCGCAACAGGCGATCACCCGCGATCCGCAGGGGCATGCGACGCTGTTCGTCGTCGGCGCGGACGGCAAGGCGCAGCAGCGCACCGTTACCGCGCCGCGCACGCAGGGCGCCTATTGGGTCGTCACCGCCGGGCTGAAGGCGGGCGACAGGATCATCACCCAGGGGCTGCGCGATCTGAAGCCCGGCGCGGCGATCACCGCCGTTCCCGCGAACACGCCGCAGCGGATCGAGCCACCCTCGCCCGAACAGATGAAGAAGATGCAGCAGGAAAAGGGCGCGGCGGGCGCGGGCAAGGGCGGCTGACGCACCCATGTCCCGCATCTTCATCGATCGTCCCATCTTCGCATGGGTGCTGGCCATCATCGTGATGCTGGCGGGGGTCGGCGCGATCCTGTCGTTGCCGATCGCGCAATATCCGGACGTCGCGCCGCCGCAGGTGTCGGTGCGTGCCACCTTCCCCGGCGCCAATGCGCAGACGCTGCAGAACAGCGTGACGCAGGTGATCGAACAGCAGCTGTCCGGCCTCGACGGGCTGCTGTACTTCCAGTCCTCGTCGTCCAGCCGCGGATCGGTGACGATCACCGCCACCTTTGCCAAGGGTACCGACCCCGACATCGCGCAGGTGCAGGTGCAGAATCAGGTGCAGCAGGCGGTCGCGCGCCTGCCGCAGCAGGTGCAGCAACAGGGTCTGGTGGTCCGCAAGTCGAACCCGGACTTCCTGCTGATCGTCGGCGTCTATGACGAAACCGACAAGCTGACCAACCGCGACGTGTCGGACTATCTGACGTCGAACCTGCAGGACCCGCTCAGCCGCATCCAGGGGGTCGGCGACACCAATGTGTTCGGCTCGCAATATGCGATGCGCATCTGGCTCGACCCGGCCAAGCTCGCGTCGTTCCAGCTGATGCCCGGCGACGTCGTGACCGCGATCCAGAACCAGAATGCCGAGGTCGCGGCGGGCGAGGTCGGCGGGCAGCCGATGCCCGACACGCAGATGTTGAACGCGGTCGTCACCGCACAGTCGCGGCTCACCTCGCCGGAGGAGTTCGCGAACATCATCCTCAAGACGCAGAACAGCGGCGCCACCGTCCGCCTGCACGACGTCGCGCGGATCGAACTGGGGTCGGAGAATTACAACGCGCGCAGCCGCGTCAATCGCCACCCCGGCGCCGGGCTGGCCGTGCTGCTGGCGCCGGGCGCCGACGCGCTCAAGACCGCCGAACTGGTCAAGGCGCAGGTGGAGCAGGCGTCGAGATCCTTCCCGCCGGGGCTGAACTACGCCTTCGCCAACGACACCACCGCCTTCATCAAGCTGTCGATCGAGGAAGTGGTCAAGACGCTGCTCGAGGCGATCATTCTCGTCGTCATCGTGATGTTCGTCTTCCTGCAAAGCTGGCGCGCGACGCTGGTCCCCGCGATCGCGGTGCCGGTGGTGCTGCTGGGCACGTTCGCGGTTTTCTACGTCGCCGGATTTTCGATCAACACGCTGACCTTGTTCGGACTGGTGCTGGCGATCGGTCTGCTTGTCGACGATGCGATCGTCGTGGTGGAAAATGTCGAGCGGCTGCTGGAGGAGAACCCCGGCATGACCCCGCGCGAGGCGACGATCGAATCGATGAACGAGATCACCGTGGCGCTCGTCGCGATCGCACTGGTCCTGTCGGCGGTGTTCCTGCCGATGGCCTTCTTCGGTGGCTCCACGGGCGTGATCTATCGCCAGTTCTCGCTCACCATCGTCTCGGCGATGGTGCTGTCGGTGCTGGTCGCGCTGATCCTGTCGCCCGCGCTGACCGCGACGCTGCTGAAGCAGAAGCACGACGAACAGGGCGATCCGCTGGAACAGGGGTGGATCGCGCGCAAGGCGCCGCGCGTCGCGCACCTTCTGGAACGCGCGCGAGACGGCTTCAACGACCGGTTCGATCGCGGCGTGCGGCGGTATGAGGCCGGCGTGCGCAGCGTCATCGATCACAAGGCGATCTGGCTGATCGTCTATGCGGTGACGGTCGCGCTGCTCGCCGTGCTGTTCCTGCGCCTGCCCACCGGCTTCCTGCCGACCGAGGACCAGGGCAGCGCCAGCATCCAGTTCCAGCTCCCCGCCGGTGCCACGCAGGGGCGCACGTTCGATGTGCAGAAGCAGGTCGAGCAATATTTCGCGCAGCATGAAGCCAGCAACGTCACGACGATGTTCACCGTCAGCGGAGGCGGTGGCGGCGGGGCGAGCGGCCAGAACACCGGTCAGGGCTTCCTCAATTTTGCCGACTGGGCCGACCGCCACGGCAAGGAGAATACCGCCGACGCGATCGTCGCGCGCGCCTCCGCCGCGTTCCGCGGCTTCCGCGATGCGCGCGTGTTCGCACTGGTCCCCCCGGCGATCCGCGGGCTGGGGCAGTCGAACGGCTTCACGATGGAATTGCTTAACAGCGGCGGGCTGAGCGAAGAGGCGTTCGCCGATGCCAAGGACCGCCTGCTGGCGGCCGCCAATGCCGATCCGGTACTCGCCTCCGTGCGCCTCTCGGAACTGCCCGACGTCGGCACGCTGAAGATTGATATCGACCAGCAGAAGATGTCGGCGCTCGGACTCAACCAGTCGGACGTCAACACCACGCTGTCGACCGCCTGGGGCGGCCGATACGTCAACGATTTCATCGACCGCGGCCGGGTGAAGCGCGTCTTCGTGCAGGGCGATGCGCCCTATCGCGCCGAGCCGGAGGACCTGAACCAGTGGTTCGTCCGCGGGTCGGCCGGGCAGATGGTGCCCTTCTCCGCCTTCGCACGGATCAGCTGGACGCAGGCGCCGGTGACGCTGTCGCGCTTCAACGGCATTTCCTCCTATGAGCTTCAGGGTCAGGGGGCGGCAGGCCGCAGTTCGGGCGACGCGATGACCCGCATCGAGGAACTGGCCGCGCAAATTCCGGGCACCAGCATCGCCTGGGCGGGGCTGTCTTATCAGGAACGGCTGTCGTCGGGGCAGGCGCCGCTGCTCTACGCGCTGTCGATCCTGGTCGTGTTCCTGTGCCTCGCGGCGCTGTACGAAAGCTGGTCGATCCCGCTCGCGGTGCTGCTCATCATCCCGCTGGGGTTGATCGGCGCGGTGCTGTTCACCACGCTGCGCGGGCTGGTCAACGACGTCTATCTCCAGATCGGGTTGCTGACGACGATGGGGCTGGCGGCGAAGAACGCGATCCTGATGATCGAATTCGCCGAACAGGCCGAACGCCAGGGCAAGCGCGTGATCGACGCCGCGCTGGAGGCCGCGCGCATCCGGCTACGCCCGATCCTGATGACCAGCCTGGCGTTCATCTTCGGCGTACTGCCGCTCGCCATCTCCACCGGCGCGGGCGCGAACAGCCGCATCGCGATCGGCACGTCGGTGATCGGCGGGATGCTGACCGCGACGGTGCTGGCGGTGTTCTATATCCCGTTGTTCTTCGTGCTGGTACGGCGCGGCTTCCGCGACGGACTGAAGGGATTGCGCGGCGGCACCGGGCCGCGCGGTGAGGATGGCGACGGCAACGATGGGCACGGCCCCGGCGGCGGCGATACCCCGCCGCAACTCCCCGCGCCGCAGGGTCGCCCCGCGCTGCCCGCCCCGGAACCGGAGCCTTCGCGATGATCCGCCGCCTGTCCCCGCTGCTCCTCGCGGTCGCGCTGCCGGCCTGCTCGATGGCACCCACCTATGTCCGCCCCGCCGCGCCGGTGCCGCCATCATGGCCGACCGGCGATGCCTATCTGCGGCAGAGCGAGGCGACGCTTCCGACCGTCACCTATCGCGACATCTTCCGCGATGCGCGGCTGCAACGCCTGATCGACTCGGCCCTGGCGAACAACCGCGACCTGCGCATCGCCGTCGCCAATATCGAGGCGGCGCGCGCGCAATATCGCATCCAGCGCGCCGACCTGTTGCCGCAGGTGAACGCCAACGCCGGCTACAGCTATCGCGACGGCGGCACCGGCGGCACGACGATCCTGCCCGGTGCTGGAACCGGCACCGGCACCGGGACCGGGACCGGGGGAACCGGAACGGGCGGCACTACCGTCGTGGCGGGCGGCGGGCGCAGCACGTTCCAGGCGCAGCTGGGTGTCACCGCGTTCGAGATCGACCTGTTCGGCCGCGTCCGCTCGCTGACGCAAGCGGCGCAGGCGCGCTATTTCGCGCAGGAAGCCGCCGCGCGCGCGACGCGGCTGACGCTGGTCGGCGACATCGCCACCGCGTGGCTCAACTATGCCGCCGACCAGAGCCTGTTCGACGTCGCGCAGCAGACCGCGCAGAATGCGCGCGACAATGTCCGGCTGACCGATGCGCGCCGTCGCGGCGGAATCGCGCCGCGCACCGACCTGCGCCAGGCCGAACAGGTGCTCGCCACGGCGGAGGCCGATCTGGCGCAACAGCGCACCGCGCTCGCACAGGACGTCAACGCGCTGCAACTGCTGGTCGGCGCGCCCGTCGATCCCGCGCTGCTGCCGCGCGGGATCGAGGAAGCGGCGGAGACCGTCGGGGAATTGCCTGCCGGGCTGGATTCCGGCGTCCTGCTGCGCCGGCCGGACGTGGTGCAGGCCGAATATACGCTGCGCGCCGCCAACGCCCAGATCGGCGCCGCGCGCGCCGCGCTGTTCCCGCGCATCTCGCTGACCGGGCTGCTCGGCTTCGCCAGCAACGCCTTGTCCAGCCTCTTCACCGGCGGGGCGTTCAATTATTCGGTCGCGCCCAGCGCCAGCTATCCGATCTTCGCAGGGGGCGCCGCGCGCGCCAATGTCGCGCTCAGCCAAGCGCAGCGCGACGCCGCGCTCGCCGGCTACGAAGGGACGATCCAGACCGCGTTCCGCGAGGTCGCCGACGCGCTGGCGCGGCGCGGGACAATCGCGGATCAGCTGGCCGCCAACCAGCGTTTCTACCGCGCGGCGCAGGATACCGCGACGCTCAACACCGCGCGCTATCGCGGCGGAATCGACACCTTCCTCTCCGCGCTGGATGCGCAGCGCCAGCTGTACAGCGCACGGCGGACGCTGGTCTCGACACAGCTGGTACGCGCGACCAATCTGGTCACGTTGTACCGCGTGCTCGGCGGCGATTCGCTGCTGGACGCGTCCGCCGACGGACCGGTCCTGCGCGATGTTGCGACGCCGGGCGCAGCATCGCCGCAGCAAAGCCAGCAACCATAGCGGCTTGACGGCGTCGCCCGGGTCGCGGACGTTCCGGGCGCAACCGGGAGCGGCGCAGATGGGACATTATCGGATTCGCCGCTTTCGCGCCGACGACCGGCTGGCGATGCAGGCGTTCGCCAACGCCCTGCCCGAACACGACCTGCTGTTCCTGGGCCGCGACCTGCGCCAACCACGCGTCATCGCCGCGTGGCTGACCGCGATCGACGACGGCTGGATCGACGGGCTGGTCGCGCTGGAGGATGACATGCTGGTCGGTACCGCAGCGCTGGTCCGCGATCCGCTGGGATGGAGCGCGCATGTCGGCGAAATCCGCCTGCTGGTCGCCGCCGACCGGCGCGGCGCGGGGCTGGGGCGCGACCTGCTGGAAGGGATCATGCGCGTTGCTACCAACCGCGCGCTCTTGAAGCTGACCGCAGCGATGACCGCCGATCAGGCGGGGGCGATCGCACTGTTCCAGGCCCTCGGCTTCGAAACCGAGGCGCGGCTGCGCTGGCACGTCCGCGACGGATCGGGACGCGCGCATGATCTGGTATTGCTGGCGCGAGCGTTGGCCTAGCGCCGCGTCACTCCTCGCGGCGCGGAGGCGGTGTAACGGCGGCGCGGCCGAACGACATGATCAGCTCGCCGATCTGACGCGCCTGATCCATCGATCTCTTGCCCTGCGCGCGCAGGTAATCGCCCTGGATCTGCATCACCTCGGACAAGTCCTTGGCCTGCGCCGCGGCGCGCATCGCGGCGAACGCTTCCTGCGCATTGGCTTGCGCCTGATCGATCATCGTCACCCCCAGCGCCGACGATTGCCCGGCGATCCGTTCCCCGCCGGCCTTCATCGCCGCTGCGGCATCGACGCCGATATTGCCCGTCTTGTCGTCCATCGATCCTCTCCCCAGGTCAGTTCGCCGTGACCGGTCAACCGGCGGCGCGGTACTTTGTTGCATCGCCCCGCCTTCGCCACAGATGGCTGGCAAGAGCCCCGCTGCGCCCGTAGAAGGAGATCGTGATGCGCCCCATTTCGCTGCTGTGCCTGCCCGCGCTGCTTGCCGCCCTTCCCGCCGCCGCCCAGGATCCGGCCAACGATCCGCGCTGCGCCACGGTACGTGTCGCAATGCCTGCGGAACTGGCGCGATGGAGCAACCGCGCGCCGCTGGTCGCGGGCGCGACGACCCGCTCCGCCCCGGTGATGGTGATCGGCCAGGCTGCCGACGTGCGGCTCGGCACCATCGACGCGGCGACGCTGCCGGCGACGCCGGGCCGCGCCGCGCCGGATAATGCCCCCTATGCCGGGGTGGCGCTGTTCCAGGTCGCACGCGCCGGCACCTATCGCGTCGCGCTGGGCGCGCCGGCATGGATCGACGTCGTCCGCGCCGGCCGGGCGCTTGCGTCCAGCGCACACGGCCACGGGCCGATGTGCACCGGCATCCGCAAGATGGTCGATTTCCGTCTGACGCCGGGTCGTTACGTCCTGCAGATCAGCGGCCATGACGGCGCGAGCATCCCGGTGATGATCGTGCGCGCCCCGCGGGCAGCGGCATGATCGCCGCGCTGCTCGCCGCGGCGTTGCAGGCGACGGCGGCCACCCCCGCTCCGGTCGCGCCGGTAACGG
>NZ_LSJO01000691.1:0-2962 GCF_001556735.1 Sphingomonas sp. CCH9-F2
CTGGATTTGCCGGCGCAGCCGGCATCGTCCGGTTCCCAGGACATCAGGAAGGGCGCGGACGAGCGCCGCGAAACGATCGCCGCCGTGCGGACGCAATATGCGCGCGCGCTGTTGAACATGGGGAGGAACAAGGAGGCCTATGACCAGCTGAAGGCGTCGCTGCGCGAACAGGGTGGGCTGACGACGACGGTGGGATTCAACGACATTTCCACCCGGTCGGATCTGGCGATCGCGGCGAAGCTGGCAGGCGATATGGATGCCGCCCGCACCTACCTGTCGTTTACGGGAGCGGGCCGCATCGGAAACTCGCCGTTTCAGAGCGCCGACCAACTTGTGTCGGCGCCCTGTGGCGGGGAGGCGGGACTGAAGCCGGGCGACGTGGCGGTCGTCGAGTTCTCAGTGGAAACCGACGGGCACGTGTCGAGCGTGTCCCCGATCTACACCACGGCGGGGCGCGGCGCCGCGACCGCCTTCGCGCAGGCGGCGGCGCGCTGGTCATGGCAACCCGATTCGATCGCCAAGGTGCCGGCGCTGTTCCGTTATCTGACGCGGGTGGAGATGCGCTGTACCCGCGCCAGCGAGCGGCCGTCGCTGACCCAGCCGTTGCAGGATGCGGCGATGGAATGGCTGGCGACGCGCGGTGCGGGCGATACGGCGTGGCGAGACAGGCCGGTGGCGCTGGCCGCCCCGATCGAGCGCGCCGCGCTCGCCAAAGCGCGGTCTGCGGGGGACGATGCGGGCATGCTCGCGGCGCTCCTGGCCCTCGCGTCCAACGGGGTGGTGACGAACGCGGAGCGCAATGCGCTGGCGAAGGAGGCGGTCGCCGTCGCCACGCGGGCGAACGCGCCGGTCGCGGTGCGGACCTATGCCGCCCTCACGCTGGCGCACATGCAGGAGGACGGTCGCAAGGAGGCGGCGATGACACGCGCGATCCTGTCCGATCCGGTGGCGATGGCCGATCCGCTGACCGCGGCGACCGTCATGATGCTGGCGGCACAGGCGCCGCGGATCTCGATGGAATCGAAGCCGCCCGCCGACGTGCCGGTCCTGACGCAGCGTGTCATCGACCTTGCCGGATTGCCCGATCAGCATCCGCTGAAGGTCAGCGCCTTGTTGCAGCGGGCCAATCAGTTGGCGAAGGCGGGCGATCTTTCCGCGGCCAGGGCGCTGTTCGATCGCACCGGGCTGACCGAGGAGCAATGCGCGATGATCGAGCCCAAGCCCGATGTCAGGCGGAGCGGTTTCAGCGCGCGGAATTATCCGATGGAAGCGCTGCGAAATGGTTTCGAAGGGTGGGTGCAGGCCGAGTTCGATATCGCCGCGGACGGTACGACCGTGGAGCCGCGCGCGACCGTCGCCTATCCGCCGTTCGTGTTCGATGAGGCTGCTGTGGGCATGTTCAAGGCGACGCGCTTTACCAGCAGCTATCGGCCAGCGGGCAGTCTGGCCTGCGCGGCGAACCGGAACAAGGTGATCTTCCGGCTCCCCTAGCAAGCCCGCCAGCGGAGGCTGCCTTTGCCCTTTTCCGTCCCGACCAATCGCGCTAGGCCGAGCGCAAAGGAGATGGTTGCGCATGAAACTGGCTAGTCTCAAGCATGGGCGCGACGGGAAGCTCGTCGTCGTCTCCGACGATCTGGCATGGTATGCCGATGCCTCGCATATCTGCGCCACCATGCAGGCGGCGCTGGACGACTGGGACCGGATCGCGCCGCACCTCCGGTTGCTGGCCACCGACCTGCGCAACGAGGCGATCCCGCGCGAGCGGTTCCACGAACACAGCGCCGCCGCACCGCTGCCGCGCGCGTACCAATGGGCGGACGGTTCGGCCTATGTGAACCATGTCGCGCTGGTGCGGCAGGCGCGCGGGGCGGAGATGCCGGACAGCTTCTGGCACGACCCGCTGATGTACCAGGGCGGCTCCGACGGCTTCCTGGCGCCACGCGACCCGATCCCGCTCGCGGACGAGGCATGGGGCTGCGACATGGAGGCCGAGGTGGTCGTCGTCACCGGCGACGTGCCGCAGGGCGCGAGCCGCGAGGAGGCGCTGGCGGCGGTGCGGCTGGTCGGGCTGACCAACGACGTGTCGCTGCGCAACCTGATCCCCGGCGAACTGGCCAAGGGTTTCGGCTTCTTCCAGTCGAAGCCGGCGTCGGCCTTCTCCCCCGTGTTCGTGACCCCGGATGCGCTGGGCGACTGGTGGCAGGGCGGCAAGCTGCACCGCAAGCTGATGGTCGACCTGAACGATGCGCCGCTGGGCCGGGTGGAGGCGGGCGAGGACATGACGTTCGACTTCGGCACGCTGATCGCGCACGCCGCGAAGACGCGCGCGCTGGGCGCGGGGACGATCGTCGGGTCGGGCACCGTGTCGAACCGCGACGCCGATGGCGGGCCGGGGCGTCCGGTGGCCGATGGCGGTGTCGGCTATTGCTGCCTGGCGGAGGTGCGCACCGTCGAGACGATCCGCACCGGCACCGCGAGCACGCCGTTCCTGAAGAAGGGCGACACCGTGCGCATCTGGGCGGAGGACGATCGCCACCATCCGATCTTCGGCACCATCGAACAGACGGTCGCCTGACGATGCGGGCATGGAAGGTGTTGCCGCTGGCGGCGGTCGCGGCGGCGTGCGTCGAACAGCCGGCGGCGCGTCCGCCGGTGACCGCGCCGCTGCTGGCCGCGCCCGCGACCCCGGCGGATCTGTACGGTACGCTGTTCCAGGCCGTACAGATGCGGCGCATCTTCGCCGACGGGAAGACCTTCGTCGATGCGGTGCCACGGCGCGATCCCGCCGCGATCATGGCCGATTATCGCGCCGCCCCGCCCGCCGACGATGCCGCGCTGAAGGCGTTCGTGCTCGCCAATTTCGACGTGCCGGCGGAGGCGCCGACCGTCGCGCCCAGCGCCGAGCGCCCGCCGCTGGCTGACCATATCCGCGCGCTGTGGCCGCAGCTGACGCGCCCGCCGC
>NZ_LSJO01000692.1:0-886 GCF_001556735.1 Sphingomonas sp. CCH9-F2
AGCGCCAGCGCATTCACCGCCAGTGCGCGCGTGCCGATCCGCGCCGCGCCGATCAGCGTCAGCGGCGGCAGGATCGTCACCAGTTCGTCGAAGAAAGCGCGGAACGGCGCGGGATGGCGCTCCGGCTCCGGCAGCCCTTCCACCGCACCGCGGATCGGTTCGCGCAGGGTGGCGACGATCAGCGCCAGGACCAGCCCGGGGATGCCGACCGCCAGGAACGCGGCCTGCCACCCCGCCAGCCCCAACGGCCCGCCATCGGGATAGGCGCGGTTCCAGTTCTGGACCACCAGCCCGCCGATGAACAGCGAACAGCCCCCGCCGACGTACAGCCCCGCCGAATAGATCGACAGCGCGGTGGCGCGCAGCTTCTTCGGGAAATAGTCGGAGATCAGCGAATAGGCGGAGGGGGAGGCGGTCGCCTCGCCCACGCCCACCCCGATCCGCGCGGCGGCCAGATGCGCGCCGGTGCTCGACAGGCCGGACAGCGCGGTCATCGTCGACCACAGCCCCAGCCCGACCGTCATCAGCCGTACCCGGTGCCAGCTGTCCGCCAGCCGCCCGAGCGGGATGCCGAACAGCGAATAGAAGACCCCGAAGGCGGTGCCGTAGAGGAAGCCGAGATCCTCGTCCTTCAGCCCCAGGTCGCGCTTGATATCCTCGGCCAGGATCGAGATCACCTGCCGGTCGATGAAGTTGAGGATGTAGACGAGGAATAGGATCCCCAGCACGTACCAGGCGTAGCCGCTCGCGCGGGTCTCGCTCGTCGTCGTCATCCGCCTCTCCATCCGTTTTGCCGGGGAGGGTAACAGAGGCGGGAGGCGAGAGAAGGGGAAAAGCGTGTCAGCCCGGTGGGATGAGGCCAGCGCGCGCCGCGGGGCCTCATCCC
>NZ_LSJO01000693.1:0-4692 GCF_001556735.1 Sphingomonas sp. CCH9-F2
GCCCCAGTCGCTGCCGCCGCCCCAGATGATGACCGGGGGCATGCCGCCGCCGCCGAAGCGCCGGCCGCCGCGCCGCCCGAACAGCATCGGCAGGACGATGAACACGACCACCGCGATCCAGAAGGCCGCGACCATCCAGTCGCCGATGCCGTCCTTCTTCTTGACGCGGGTGGCCGCCGCCTCCTGCGCGCGCTTCTCGGCGGCCTCGGGCGGCGCCTTGAGCTGGTCGGCGATCGCCTGCGCGCCCGCGACGATCCCGCCGGCCATGTCGCCGTCACGGAAACGCGGCAGGATCGTCTGGTTGATGATGACGCTGGCGAGCGCGTCGGTCATGATCGGTTCCAGGCCGTAGCCGACCTCGATCCGCACCTTGCGCTCCTTGGGCGCGACGATCAGGATCAGGCCGTTGTTCGCGTCCTTCTGCCCGATCCCCCAGGCGCGGCCGAGGCGATAGCCGTAATCTTCGATCGCATAGCCCTGAAGATCGGGGATGGTCGCGACCACCAGCTGTCGCGACGACGCCTTCTCCGTCTCGGCCGACAATTGCTCCAGCTGCTGCACCTGCGCGGGCGACAGCAGGTGCGCGTCATCGACGACGCGCCCGGTCAGCTTCGGAAAGGACGGTTCCGACGGCGCCTGCGCCAGCGCGGGCAGCGCGAGCGCGGCCAGCACCAGTGCCAGCAGCGCCCGCAGCCAGCATGTCATCCGGCCCGCCTCAGGCGCCGAAGTTCACCGTCGGGGCGGTTTCCGCGCCGGGCGTGGTCGCCTGGAACGGGACCATCGGCTTGGCGCCGTAGAAAATCTTCGCGCCGACCGCGTCGGGGAAGGTGCGGATGCGGGTATTATAGGCCTGTACCGCCTGGTTGTAGTCGCGGCGCGCGATGGTGATGCGGTTTTCCGTCCCCTCCAGCTGGGATTGCAGCGACAGGAAGTTCTGGTTCGACTTCAGGTCCGGATAGGCTTCCTGCAACCGCTGGAGCGACAGCGTGACGGCGTTCTGCGCGCGTTCAAACTGCTGCACCTTGGCCGGGTCCTTCAGGTCGTCACCCGACAGCTGGACGCGGGTGGCGCCGGCGCGCGCCTCGGTCACGCGGGTCAGCACGTCGGATTCCTGCTTGGCATAGCCCTTCACCGTGCTGACCAGATTGGGGATCAGATCGGCGCGGCGCTGATATTCGTTCTGGACGTCGGCCCAGCGCGCCTTGGCGGTTTCCTCGGCGGTGGGGATGCTGTTCAGCCCGCACGCGGCCAGCGGCAGCGCGAGCGCAACGGGGGCGACATAGCGACGGATCATCGTGACAAGCTCTCCACTGTCTGTGTCACGCATATAGGACACCCGCGAGGGATCGTGAATGCCCGCCGGATGGTTTATTTCGGCACGGCAACAGTGAAGAAAGGGGAGCGGCATGCTCAAGGATTTCAGGGCGTTCATCGCGCGGGGCAACGTGCTGGACCTCGCGGTCGGCGTCATCATCGGGGGTGCGTTCGCGACGATCACCAAATCGCTGACCGACGACGTCATCATGCCGGTGGTCGGCGCGATCTTCGGCGGGTTCGATTTTTCGGCCTATTTCATCCGGCTGGGCGCGATCCCGGCGACCTACACCGGATCGCCGGACAGCTATGCGCAGCTGAAGGCGGCGGGCGTGCCGCTGCTGGGCTATGGCGAGTTCATCACCGTCGTCATCAACTTCGTGATCCTGGCGTTCATCGTCTTCCTGCTGATGCGCAGCGTCAACAAGCTGGTCGCCACGATGGAGCGCGAGAAGGCCGCGGGCACCGCCGAGCCGGCCGCCGAACCCGCCGAGGTCGTGCTGCTGCGCGAGATCCGCGACGAGTTGAAGAACCGCGGCGTCACGCCCCCGGCGGCGTGACGCGAAAAGGGCCGGCGGATCGCTCCGCCGGCCCCGTTTTTCGACGATCGCGGTGCGATCAGTGCGTGCCGGGAGTCATCGACGGGTCGTCGACGACCTCGATGATGCCGCGGCCGACATGGCTGTGGCTGCGGCTGTAGCCGAAATAGATCACCATCCCGATCGCGCCCCAAACCGGCAGCACCAGCATTGCGGCGGTGGGCAGGTTGAAGAACAGGAACACGCAGCCCAGGATCGTCGCCGGCCCCACCAGGAACAGCGCCGGGGTGCGGAAGTTGCGGGGGTGATGCGGCGCGGTGCGGCGCAGGATCATCACCGCCACCGCCACCATCATGAAGGCGTAGAGCGTTCCGGCATTGGCGATATCGGCCAGTTGCCCGACCGGCAGGAAGGCGGCGGCGAAGGCCACGCCCACGCCCGTGACGGCGGTGACGACGTGCGGTGTCTTCCACTTGGGATGGACGGTCGACAGCCGTTCCGGCAGCAGCCCGTCGCGGCTCATCACGAAGAAGATGCGCGTCTGGCCGAACATCAGGATCAGGATGACCGAGGGCAGCGCCAGGAAGGCGGCGATGCCGAGCATGTTGCCGACCTTGGACCAGCCGATTGCGCGCAGCACATGCGCCAGCGCCTCGTTCGAGCAGACCAGCGCATCGCGATAGGCCGGCAGCGCGCACTGACGCGCCAGTTCCTCCGACCCGGCGGGGAAGGGGATGCCGTTCGGCCCCATGATCGGCTGTCCGCCGATCGTGCCGATCGCACCGGCGGCGACCAGGATGTAGAAGATGGTGCAGAACAACAGCGACCCGATCAGCCCGATCGGTACGTTGCGCTGCGGGTTCTTGGTTTCCTCGGCGGCGGTGGAGACCGCATCGAAGCCGACATAGGCGAAGAAGATCGTCGCCGCCGCGCCCACCGCGCCGACGCCCGACCCGAATCCGCCGAACACGCCCGCGGGCAGGAACGGATTGAAGCGCGCGGCATCGAAATGGTCGCTGGGCAGCGTCAGGATGATGAACGCGGTCAGCGCCGTCACCTTGATCGCGACCAGCACCGCATTGACGCGCGCGCTTTCGGTCGTTCCGATCATCAGCAGCCAGGTGATGAGCAGCGCGATGACGACCGCCGGCAGGTTGATGAGCCCGCCCGGCGCGCCGCCCAGCGCCAGCGGCGCCGCCGACAGCCATGTCGGCAGATGGATGCCGAGGAACTGGTTGAGGATGGTGCCGCTGAAATAGCCCGACCAGCCGACCGCGACCGCGCTGGCGGCGACCGCATATTCGAGGATCAGCGCCCAGCCGACCGTCCAGGCGAGCAATTCGCCCATCGTCGAATACGTATAGGTATAAGCCGACCCCGCGACCGGGATCATCGCCGCGATTTCGGCATAGCAGAGCGCGGCGACGATGCAGATCGCGCCCGCGATCGCGAAGGCCAGCATCAGCCCCGGGCCCGCTTTCTGCGCCCCGGCGGCGGTGAGTACAAAGATGCCGGTGCCGATGACGCACCCGATCCCGAACAGGGTCAGCTGGAACCAGCCGAGCGTGCGGTGAAGCGATTTCTTCTCCGCGGTGGCGAGAATCGCCTCGAGAGGTTTGACGCGCCCGAAAATCATGAAATTCCTATCCCCCCGGGGAGTGTGATGGCGGGGAGCCTAGCGTCACTTCACGCCCGCGCAATAGTGTTGCGCGGACGTGACGGTATCCCGTGTTACTTTCGGCCGTCGTTCTCGACCAGCATCGGGCCGAGCGGGCGCCCGGCCATGATGTGGACGTGGAGGTGCGGCACCTCCTGATGGCTGTCGCGACCGGCGTTGGCGATCAGGCGATAGCCGGTTTCGACCAGCCCGGCGTCGCGCGCGACCTTGCCGATCGCGCGGGTGAAGGCGGCGATTTCGGCATCGCTGGCGTTGGCGGAAAAATCGTCCCAGCTGACGTAGCGGCCGCGCGGCACCGCCAGCAGGTGCGTCGGCGCCCAGGGCGCGATGTCGTGGAAGACGACGACATGCTCGTCCTCATACACGCGGCGCGACGGGATCTCGCCGCGCAGCAGCCTGGCGAAGATGTTGCCGTCGTCATAGGGCTGGGTCGCATCGACGCTCATCGGATCACCTCATTCGGGGCGGAAGGAGAGGGGCAGGCCGTTCGCCGCGGGCGTGCGCGCGGCCTTTTCGTCATGGCCGCTGGTCCCTTCGCGCCGCGCCAGTTCGGCGCGCACCTGGTCCAGCGTCAGCCCGGCATCGGCGAGCAGGACGAGCAGGTGATAGATCAGGTCGGCGGCCTCGGGCACGATCGTCGCCGGATCGTTGCCCATTGCGGCGATGACGGTTTCGGTCGCTTCCTCGCCGATTTTCTGCGCGATCCGCGCGCGGCCGCGCGCGAACAGCGAGGCGGTATAGGAGCTGCCGGCGTCGGCGCCCTTGCGGGCGGCGATCGTGGCGGCGAGGCGATCAAGGATATCGTCGGCCATGGCGCGGCGGGTGCCCGCTCGCGTGGCCGCGGTCAATCCTTGCGGTGATGACGGCGGCGAAGCGCGCGGCGCGTCAGCCAGATCGCGAGCGCGGCCATGACGAACAGCGCGACGTCCGACAGCGCCGGGCCGGTGGCGGGCGCGACACGGCCGTCATGCCCGCCTTGCGCCAGCGCGGGGCCGATCAGCAGGAGGATGAGGAACACGCTGCGCATCGCCGGCGGGGGTAGCGGGGGGATGGTTAGCGGGAGGTTACGGGGGGCATTCGTCCCATCGCGAGGCGCCCGCCTTCGCTGGGGCGACCTTTGGGGATGAATGTCCTTCACCCCCCCATCCGTTCGTGCTGAGG
>NZ_LSJO01000694.1:0-279 GCF_001556735.1 Sphingomonas sp. CCH9-F2
AAGGCGCGCTGCTCGTCATCGTCGTGCTGTTCCTGCTGCTCGGCAACATCCGCGCTGCGCTCATCACCGCCGCAGTCATCCCGATTACCATGTTGATGACGGCCGCAGGAATGAACGGGCTGGGCGTGTCGGGCAATCTGATGAGCCTCGGCGCGCTCGATTTCGGGTTGATCGTCGACGGCGCCGTCATCATCGTCGAGAACGCGCTTCGCCGCCTCGCCGAACGCCAGGAGCATGAAGGCCGGCTTCTCACCCGCGAAGAGCGGATGGAGGAAACGA
>NZ_LSJO01000695.1:0-4766 GCF_001556735.1 Sphingomonas sp. CCH9-F2
GGGCGGCGGGGATCAGCGCGGATCCCGCCCCGGCGCCGCATCCGGCGATCAGCAGCGACCAGCCGATCATGATCGCGCGGCGTCCCAAAGTCCTGCTGTCCATGTCGTGTACGCCCACCCCTGCCGAACCGGAGCCTTCGGCGGGGGGGACGGGCGTGGCAATCCCGGCGGACGTGCCGGTGCGACGACCGCCCCCGGACGTGCGACGAGTCGCGACCGGTCGGCCGTCGACGATCAAGCCGTTGATTCCGATGCCGATCGCGCCGCGCGCATCACGGCACCAGCACCGTATCGACCGGCGGATCGACCAGCTGCGGATAGTCGAGCGTATAGTGCAGCCCGCGGCTTTCCTTGCGGTGCAGCGCCGAGCGGACGATGAGGTCGGCGGTCTGGAGCAGATTGCGCAGCTCGATCAGGTCCGGCGTCACGCGGAAATGGCCGTAATAATCCTCGATCTCGGACCGGAGCAGGTCGATGCGGTGCTTCGCCCGCTCCAGCCGCTTGGTCGTCCGCACGATGCCGACGTAATTCCACATGAAGCGGCGGATCTCGGTCCAGTTCTGCTTGATGACCACTTCCTCGTCGGAATCGGTCACGCGGCTTTCGTCCCACGGGCGGATCGACGGGACGGCGGGCAGCGCGTCCCAATTGGCGGCGATGTGGCGCGCCGCCGCCTCGCCGAACACGAAACATTCCAGCAGCGAATTGCTGGCGAGGCGATTGGCGCCGTGCAGCCCGCTTTCGGTGCATTCCCCGGCCGCGTACAGCCCCGGCAGGTCGGTGCGCCCGTCCTGATCCACCATGATCCCGCCACAGGTATAATGCTGCGCCGGCACCACCGGGATCGGCGCGACCGTCATGTCGATGCCCAGCCCCAGCAATTTGTCGTAGATGTTCGGGAAATGCCCGCGGATGAAGTCGGCGGGCATGTGGCTGATGTCGAGATGGACGTAATCGAGGCCGTAGCGCTTGATCTCCGCATCGATCGCGCGCGCCACCACGTCGCGCGGCGCCAGTTCCAGCCGCTCGTCGTAGTAAGGCATGAAGCGCTTGCCGGTGACCGGGTTGATCAGCCGCCCGCCCTCGCCGCGCACCGCCTCGGTAATCAGGAAGTTCTTGACCTCCAGGTGATAGAGGCAGGTCGGGTGGAACTGCATGAATTCCATGTTGGCCACCCGGGCTCCCGCCCTCCAGGCCATCGCGATCCCGTCCCCGGTCGCACCGCGCGGCGCGGTGGAGAACAGATAGGTGCGCCCCGCGCCGCCGGTCGCCAGCACCGTCGCGCGCGCGGTGTGCAGCGCGACCCGCCCGCTCTGCCGGTCGATCGCATAGACGCCCCACACGTTGCCCGCACCAGAATAGCGTTGCTCGTGCCGGCTGGTCGCCAGGTCGATGGCGACCTGATCGGGCACCAGCGTGATGTTCGGATGCGCCTCCGCCGCGCGTTGCAACGCCTCCTGCACCGCCCAGCCGGTGGCGTCGGCGACATGGACGATGCGACGGTGCGAATGGCCGCCCTCGCGCGTCAGGTGCAGCGCGCCGCCTTCCTCGGCGAAGGGGACGCCCAGTTCCTGCAGCCGGTGGATCGCAGCGGGCGCGCGCTCCACCACCATCTCCACCACGTCGCGGTCGTTGAGGCCGGCGCCCGCGACCATCGTATCCTCGACATGGTTGTCGAACGTGTCGCCCGGTTCCAGCACCGCCGCGATCCCGCCCTGCGCCCAGGCGGTCGACCCTTCGTTGAGCGCGCCCTTGGCCAGCACGGTGACCCTGAACCGGTCCGCCAGGTTGAGCGCGGCGGTCAGCCCGGCCGCCCCCGATCCGACGATCAGGACATCGCCGGCGCTCATCGTGCGCCGCCGCGAATGTTGCGAATGTTGAGACGGAAGCGGGGTGTCGCAGCGGGGATCAGGCAGGGCATGACGATCATGTGGCATAGATCGGGGGGTGTGGGACAGGGGTTGCGGGACAGGGGGTGTAGCGGTGTTGCCGATACCGTCGGCGGTAGCGCGGCCCTGGGTTCCGGCGTGCGCCGGAACACGGCCGCCGCTGTGCTCCGGCGCAGGCAGAGCCCAGGGTTGGGATCGCAACCGTCGCGCCGCGCGCGGCCCCGGGGTCACGGCAGGCCGGGAACCGCCCCCCTACCCCGCGTTGGCGGCGCGGGTGAGACTGAGGAACACGTCCTCCAGATCGGCTTCCTTGGTGGAGACGTCGACGATCCCGAACCCTTCGGCCTGCACCGCGCCCAGCACCTCGCCGGCGTTCACCCGGTCCTTGGAATAGGTGATCTCCAGCGTGCGCGTGCCCTTCAGCACGATCTTCTCGAAACAGGTCGAGCGCGGCAGCGCGGCGACGTCGCGGTCGACGGTGACCGCGACGATCTTCTCCTGCGCCTTGCCAAGCAGCTCGGCGGTCGGTTCGTTGGCGATGACGCGGCCGTGGTTGATGATCGCGATGCGATCGCACAGCTCCTCCGCCTCCTCCAGATAGTGGGTCGTCAGCACCACCGTCACGCCCGCGTCGTTGAGGCTGCGCACATAGCTCCACAATTGCTGACGCAGCTCGATGTCGACGCCCGCGGTCGGCTCGTCCAGCACCAGCACGGGCGGCGAATGGACCATCGCCTTGGCCACCATCAGCCGCCGCTTCATGCCGCCCGACAGCGTGCGGGCATAGGCCTTCGCCTTGTCCTCCAGATGGACCGCGCGCAGCAGCTCCATCGAGCGGCGATCCTTCTTCGGCACGCCGTACAGGCCGGCCTGGATCTCCAGCGTCTCCACCGGGGTGAAGAACGGGTCGAACAATATCTCCTGGTTGACGATGCCGATCGACGCCTTCGCATTGCGGGGATGCGCGTCGATGTCGAAGCCCCAGATCTCGGCGCTGCCGCTGGTCTTGTTGACCAACCCGGCCAGGATGTTGATGAGCGTCGACTTGCCCGCGCCATTGGGGCCGAGCAATCCGAAGATGCTGCCGCGCGGCACGTCGAAACTGACCCCGTCGAGCGCGCGCTTGCCGCCCTGATAGGTCTTGCACAGGTCGCGGATGGCGATAGCGGCGTCGGTCATGCGCGGGGATTACGCGCGCGGGCGAGCGATTCCAATCCTTGCGGCGAAAGGAATTGTCGCATCGCGCGCGGCTTGCTAACGGATCGGCCATGTTGCCGCCGCCCGAAATCGTCCGCGTTTCCCAGACCCGCATCGCCTGCGACGGGGCGAGCGACATTCCCGGCGGCGCGGCGCTGGGCCATCCGCGCGTGTGGCTGCAGATCGACGAGCATGGCTATGTCGATTGCGGCTATTGCGACCGGCGCTTCGTGCTGATCGGCGGCCCCGCCGACGGGGCCGACCACAGCCGCCTGCCCGACATTTCCGAAGGCGCGAGCCCGCAGTAGTATCAGGCAGCGTGCGCGCCTATCTTGGCGCGATGACCGACCCCCGCTCCTTCCTGTACCGCGACACGCTCGATCCCGACACCGCGCTGCGCGTCACCGCCGACGTCCTGGCGAAGGCCGACGATGGCGAGCTGTTCCTGCAATATCGCCGCGCGGAGGCGTTCGGATTCGACGACGGGCGGCTGAAGACCGCGACCTACGACACCAATGCCGGTTTCGGCCTGCGCGCGGTATCGGGCGAGATGACCGCCTTCGCGCACGCCAACGAACTGTCGGAGGCGGCGATCCGCCGCGCGGGCGAGACGATGGCGCTGATCGACCCGTCGATTGCCGCCCGCGCCGCGCCGCCCGCGCGCACCAACCATCGCCTGTACACCGACGCCGATCCGCTCGACCTGATCCCCTTCGCCGACAAGGTGAACTTGTGCCAGACGATCGACGCCGCCGCGCGCGCGCGCGATCCGCGCGTGGCGCAGGTGTCGGTCTCGCTGTCGGGGACGTGGAGCGTTGTGGAGGTGGTGCGCCCCGACGGGTTCGTCGCCACCGACGTGCGCCCGCTGGTGCGGCTGAACGTGTCGATCGTCGCGGAGACGAACGGGCGGCGCGAGACGGGGACCTTCGGGATCGGCGGGCGCTATCTGTACGACCAGCTGTTCGATCCGGCGACGTGGAATCGCGCGATCGACGAGGCGCTGGCGCAGGCGCTGGTGAACCTGGAATCGGTCGCGGCACCAGCGGGCGAGATGACGGTGCTGCTCGGGCCGGGCTGGCCCGGCGTGCTGCTGCACGAGGCGATCGGCCACGGGCTGGAGGGCGATTTCAACCGCAAGGGCACGTCGGCCTTCTCCGGCCGGATCGGCGAGCAGGTGGCGGCGCGCGGCGTGACCGTGGTCGACGACGGCGCGATCGCCGACCGCCGCGGCAGCCTGACCATCGATGACGAGGGCACGCCGACGCGCGAGACGATCCTGATCGAGGACGGCTTCCTCAAGGGCTATATGCAGGACCGGCTCAACGCGCGGCTGATGGGGGTCGAGCCGACCGGCAACGGCCGCCGCGAAAGCTATGCGCACGCGCCGATGCCGCGGATGACCAACACCTTCATGAAGGGCGGGCAGGACGATCCGGCCGAACTGCTGTCGCGCGTGAATAAGGGCATCTTCGCCAAGTCGTTCGGCGGCGGGCAGGTCGACATCGTGTCGGGGAAGTTCGTCTTCTCCTGCACCGAGGCCTATCTGATCGAGGACGGGAAGCTGGGCGCGCCGATCAAGGGCGCGACGCTGATCGGCGACGGGCCGAGCGTGCTGACGCGCGTGCAGGGCATCGGCAACGACATGGCGCTGGACGAGGGGATCGGCGTGTGCGGCAAGGG
>NZ_LSJO01000696.1:0-327 GCF_001556735.1 Sphingomonas sp. CCH9-F2
CCGCCGGTCCCACGATAGGCCGACATAGGGCGCGAATTCGCGTACCCGCTCGTAGCGCAGCCGCAACCCAAGCTCCATGTCGCTCAACCCAGATCCGATGCCTTGCGCGGGCATGTCCTGCGCGGCGACATTGGCTTCCAGCCGGGGCTGTAGCACCCAATATTGCGTGATCCGCTGATCATACCAGGCGGCGACGCGGGCCAGCGCGTCGCCCCTGTCGGACAGGAACACCGCCGCCTCGACGTCGAACCAATATGGCGCCAGCCCCTCGACGCCGATGGTGGCGTAGCTGCGCGACGGGCCGGGGCGGATATCGTGGCGGATGCC
>NZ_LSJO01000697.1:0-4880 GCF_001556735.1 Sphingomonas sp. CCH9-F2
GGGGGTCCCTTTTGCACGCCGATAGGGGGTCCTTTTTGGACGCCGATTGACAATCGTCCGGAAGAGGAACTCCCGCCCAAGCGCATACCGCTCGCGTCAGCGGCTCATGCAACTCGTCATAGAAGACGATCTCTCCTTTGCGCGTCCAGCCCGGCACCGCCCTGCGCCACTCGGCCTCGAACAATTGCGCCAGCGCCCGCACGCGCTCTGGTGTCATCAGGCCCATGAACATCTGCTTGCGGTGCCGATGGGTCTCGCCGTCCAGACCCTGAACGCCGCCTTGGCCCAGCAGTGTCTTCTGAATAGCGACCGGCATGGCACCTTCGCGCTCGAAGCGGGTCGTATCGTAGAAGATTTCGGCGGCCTTGGCCCCCTTAAGGCAGTTGGTCTTTTTCAGCAGGAAACGGGATTCAAAAGCGTTTGCGCCTAGGCGCTGGCACTGCCTGGAGATGAACCGATAGGGATCGGCGAGGAGAGAAAGGGTTTCGTCCGGGCCTTTCGTGTGTGGTGTCTTAGGCATGACCGGTCCGGTGATTGTTGGGTCTCCTTTGATTAACTCGGAGGAATATCACGGGTTGCAGGCTCACGACAGGTGACGAACGAGGACGATCAGGGCGGAGCAGGCGCGGCCGAGGCGTTCGAGGCCATGCGCGGCGAGCTGGCGCTGCGCCGTGGAGGGCTTGGCGGCCGAGCGCGGCGATCGACATACCCGACCATACCGAGACGCTTGGCGTGCTCCAGCAGAACGTGAACACGGCAGGCGAGAACGTCGCGCGCATCGGCCAATTCCTGAAAGCGGCCCCGGCGCTGGCGATGACGCCGGAGCAGATGGCGCAGCGCATCGCCGCGGCGGGCAGCGCCGCCCGGCGCGAGGATCAGGCGGCGCTCGCCAAGGCGGGCGAGGACAAGGCCCGCATCATGGCCGATCTTCGCGCCATCGCCGGGTCCGCATGGACACGCGCCGACCAGAAGAATCGGCAGCTATGGTTTGCCCTGGGTGGGGTGGCGGCCGGCATCCTCGCATGGGCGATCGTGCCGGGCCTGGTCGCGCGCGAGATCGCACCGGCGAGCTGGCAATGGCCCGAGCGCATGGCGGCGCGGACGCTCGACTTGCCCCGCTGGGAAGCCGGGCAGCGTATGATCCAGAGCGCCAGTCCCACCGCGTTCCGCGCCATCGTCGGGGCCGACAGGATCGTGACGGCCAACCGCGCGGCGATCGAGGGGTGCGGCAAAGCCGCAGCGCGAAACGCGTGAAACGGTGCGACGCACGATCACGCTCAAGTGGAGTAAAAGTTAGCCGCGCAAGTTATTCAGCCAAGCGTTCGATGATCGGACAATCAGGCCGATCATCGCCATGACAGGCTTGGGCGAGCCCGGTAAGCGAGCGGCGCATGGCGTCCAAGACGCGGACCTTGCGGCCCAGTTCGGCAGCGCGGGCTTCCGCCAGCGTCTTCACTTCCGCGCTCGACCGATCGCGATCCGACCACAGCCCCAGCAGCGTGCGGATTTCCTCGATCGGGAACCCCAGGTCGCGCGCGTTGGCGATAAATCGCAGCCGATGAACGTCAGCGTCGGCGTAGTCCCGGTAGTTCCCGCGCCGTGGCGGCGCGGGCACCAAACCAATCTTTTCATAGTGGCGGATCATGCGTTGGGAGACGCCGCTGGCGTCCGACGCCGCTCCGATGTTCACAGCTTTACCGCGTTGAGCCGCAGTGCGTTCAGGACCACGGTGAAGGACGAGAGCGCCATCGCTGCACCGGCCAGCATCGGCGACAGCAGGATACCGGCAACCGGGTAAAGCACGCCGGCCGCAACCGGCACGCCGATTCCGTTGAACAAGAACGAGAAGAACAGGTTTTGGCGGATATTTCGCATCGTCGCGCGAGCGAGCTTGCGGGCGCGCACGATCGCCGAGAGATCGCCGCGCGTGAGCGTCATGCCGGCGCTTTCGATCGCCACGTCTGTTCCCGTTCCCATCGCCAAGCCGACATCCGCGGCGGCGAGCGCCGGGGCGTCGTTGATCCCATCGCCCGCCATTGCGACCCTTGCGCCGCTCGCTTTCAGCTCGCCGATGATACGCGCCTTGTCTTCCGGCAGCAGATCGGCGCGCACGTCATCAAGACCGCCCACGGCGCGCGCGACAGCATCGGCCGTCCCACGATTGTCGCCGGTGAGCATGACGACCCGCAGGCCCTCCTTGCGAAGCGCGGCAATAGCGTCGCGCGCCGATGCGCGCACCGGATCGGCGACTGCGAGCAGACCGGCGAGCGCCCCGTCGATCGCGACGAGGATGATGCCCGCGCCTTCGCCACGGTGACGATCGGCCGCGGCGTCGACCGGCTTGAGATCAGCGCCGATCCGGCTCATTTGCACCGCATTGCCAATCACGACCGAGCGGCCGCCCACCGTGGCGCTGACACCCAGCCCGGTTTGCGAGGCAAAGTCCGCGACTGTGCCGAGCTGCAATCCTCGTTCTTTGGCGGCAACGACGATTGCGTGCGCGAGCGGATGTTCGGATTGGCCTTCGACGGCCGCGGCAAGCGCGAGCATGTCGTTCTCTCCGACCGCGCTGACCGTCTCGACCGCGATCAGCTTGGGCTTGCCTTCCGTGAGCGTACCCGTCTTGTCGATGACAAGGGTATCGACCTTTTCCAGCCCCTGTAAGGCTTCCGCGTTCTTCACCAGCACGCCGGCCTGAGCGCCGCGTCCCGTGCCGACCATGATCGACATGGGCGTGGCGAGCCCGAGCGCGCACGGGCAGGCGATCACCAGCACTGCGATGGCGTTAAGCAGGGCATGGCCCATGCGCGGCTCAGGGCCGACCAGCGACCAAGTGATGAAGGTCGCAATCGAGATCAGCACGACGAGCGGCACGAACCATCCTGAAACCCGATCGGCGACCGCCTGTATCGGGGCGCGGCTTCGCTGCGCTTCCGCGACCATGCGGACGATACGCGCGAGCATCGTGTCCGAACCAACCGCGCGGGCTTCCATCACCAGGCTGCCCGTCCCGTTGACGGTGCCCCCGGTAACGATCGCCTCGACTTCCTTGAGGACCGGCGCGGGTTCGCCGGTGAGCATGGCTTCGTCGACCGACGAACGACCCTCGACCACGACGCCATCGACCGGGATGGCTTCACCGGGGCGGACCCGCAGCCGGTCACCGGTTGCCACGTCGGCAAGCCCGACTTCTTCTTCAGAACCGTCAGGCTGCAAGCGTCGCGCCGTCTTGGGGGCGAGATCCATGAGAGCGCGGATCGCGCGCCCTGTCGCCGCCCTAGCGCGCAGTTCGAGCACTTGCCCGAGCAGCACCAGTGTCACCACGACGCCGGCCGCCTCGTAATAGACGGGAACCATGCTCCCATGCGTGCGGAAGGTCGCTGGGAAGATGCCCGGCGCGAGCGTCGCGACCACGCTATAGAGGAAGGCGGCACCTACGCCGATCGCGATCAGTGTGAACATATTGAGATGGCGGGTACGAAGCGATGTCCACCCCCGCTCGAAAAACGGCCAGCCCGCCCACAGCACGATCGGCGCGGTGAGTGCGAGCTGGACCCAAGGCGAGGCCGCAGGGCTAACCACATGCAGGCCTAACATTTCCGCGAACATCGAGACGACGAGCAGCGGGATCGTGAGCGCGCCCGCCACCCACAGTCGGCGCGTGAAGTCGACCAGCTCAGGGTTGGGAGTATCGTCGAGCGACGGTTCTTCGGGTTCGAGCGCCATGCCGCAGATTGGGCAAGTTCCCGGCCCTTCCTGGCGAATTTGCGGGTGCATCGGGCACGTCCACATCGCCCCCGGCGTCGCCATCGGCTCCGGTTTCGGCTTATCGCTCAGATAGGCGTCAGGATTGGCGACAAACTTGCTCCGGCACCCTGCGCTACAGAAATGATAGGCATGACCAGCGTGCTCGGCATGGTGTGTCGTTTTTGCGGGATCGACCGTCATGCCGCACACCGCGTCGATCACTGCTGCTGCGGCATCGTTGTCCTTACTGCCCGAGCAGCAGCCGCCCGCTTCGGTGTGATGATGTTCGTGCTCGATCTTTGCGGGAGCGGCCGAGCCGCCCCCGCAACAGGATGAGGGCGTGGAGACCGATTCAGGCGCAGGCTTCGAACAGCCGCAACGCCCGGCTTGGGAATGGGAATGAGGGTCGTTCATGGCAAGACTCCTTCGACCCGAGAGCATGTAGGGTATGACACCGTGTTAGGGTCAAGGCCCTGTCGGCACCGCTGGCGTGTATGTTGAATCTACGCGCGGGAGCGGCGTTGCCCTCATATTGCGGGGGCCAGCTCTACACCCTCGACGCCATAAGGTCCGCAGCTTAGGTCTATTACTAGCTCGCCAAACGCGGGCCGGGGGCAATCGGGGACATATGGCAGCGCAGATCGACAGTCTTTCTACTGGCACCGACCATGACGGCCTGGTGCGCCGCTTAATTGCCCGCTGGCGTGACGATCAGGGCGCGACCTATCGGAGCTGGTTTCTTTGGGACGAGCGGTTGAAGAACTTCCGATCAATCCGGCGCGGCATCACCCAGGTTGTCGGCGAGATCGAGCGCGGCACGTTCGGCGTCGCCTACCGCGGATCGTCGCTCGAAACCGTCGTCCATTCCGTCGCCGAGCAGCGGCAAATCTTCAAGGGCGCGGACCATGCGTTCCTCTGGAAGCCGAAGCTCCGCATCCCCGACATTTACGAGAGCCCCGACAATCAGCGCGCGTTCGGCCGCTTGCTCGACGCCTGTTCCTGTTGCGACACGGCCGAGGAGATCATCAGCCATATCCACGCGATCGACCGTTTGAAGATCAAGGGGCTGGGTCCGGCGGTCGCCAACCTCCTCTACTTCCTTCACCCGACGCTGGTGCCGCCCTTCAACACCG
>NZ_LSJO01000698.1:0-9801 GCF_001556735.1 Sphingomonas sp. CCH9-F2
GTGTCCAACTACACCGCCGATCAGACGCGCGCGCTGGCGTCGTTCCTGTCGGTGCCGCTGTCCTCGCAGCAGCCCGAATTCTCGCCGCTGTTCCTCGATCCGCTGACCAACGGGCTGATCGACCAGGCGATCGAAATGGACCTCGCGGTGCTCGCCTGGTCGCCGCTGGGCGGCGGGCGCATCGCGCAGCCGGGCAGCGCGCGCGAGGAAGCCGTGGCCGCCGCGCTCGATGCGGTGGCGCAGCGTTTCGGCGTCGGGCGCACCGCGGCGACCTACAGCTGGATCATGGCGCATCCCGCGCGCGTCATCCCGATCGTGGGGACGCAGAATGCGGCGCGCATCGCCGAACTGGTCGATGCCTTCCGCATCCGCTGGTCGCGGCAGGACTGGTATGACGTGCTGGTCGCGGCACGTGGCGAACGGCTGCCGTAACCTCGCGCGATGACGCGACCGGCAGCAACGACATGGCAGGGAGAGGGAAGTGAGCAATCCGTGCGAGATCGCGTGGTTTTCCGCGCTGTGCGACGACGATTATGAATTCCTCGGCGTGCCCGATCCGGCGCTGCGTTCCAGCTGGGAGCATTGCCGCGATATCGTGATGCAGGCCGAAACCGGCGGGTTTGACAATATCCTGCTGCCGTCGGGCTATGCGCTGGGGATCGACACCACCGCCTTCGCCGCCGCGATCGCGACGGTGACCAAGAACATCCACCTGCTGATGGCGACCCGCATCGGCGAGATGTGGCCGCCGCAGATGGCGCGCCAGATCGCCACGATCGACCGGATGACCGGCGGCGGGCGGTTGAAGGTGAACATCATCTCCAGCGACATGCCGGGCGAAACGCTCGCCTCCGCCCCGCGCTATCGCCGCACGGTCGAGGCGATGGAGATCCTCAAGACGCTGCTCAACGGCCAGCACCTGAACCACCAGGGCGAGTTCTGGCAGCTCGATATCGATCCGCCGCGCGTCGGCACCGTTTCGGGCAAGGCGCCGCTGCTCTATTTCGGCGGGCTTTCGCCGGATGCGCGCGACGCCGCGGCGCGCGCCTGCGACGTGTTCCTGATGTGGCCGGACAAGCGCGAGAATGTCGCCGCGATCATCGCCGACATGAAACATCGCGCCGCCGCCTACGGCCGCACGCTGCGCTTCGGCTATCGCGCGCATATGGTGGTGCGCGATACCGAGGCGGAGGCGCGCGCCTATGCCGATCGCCTGCTGTCGAAGCTGGACGCGCAGGAAGGGGCCGCGATCCGCGCCAAGTCGCTCGATTCGGCCTCCGCCGGGGTCGCCGCGCAGGCGGCATTGCGCGACAATGCCGCGGACGACGGCTATGCGGAGGAGAATCTGTGGACCGGCGTCGGCCGCGCGCGCTCGGGCTGCGGCGCGGCGATCGTCGGCGATCCCGACCAGGTGCTCGCGAAGCTCCGGATGTATCGCGACATGGGCATCGACGCCTTCATCCTGTCCGGCTACCCTCACGCCGCCGAAGCCGATCTGTTCGCGCGCCACGTGCTGCCGCGGATCGACCACGCGCCATTGTGAGGGAGCAGACCGTGGACAGTGCCGATACGAAACCGTTGGTGGTGGGAATCGGCGGCACCGTCGGCGGCCCGTCGTCCACCGAACATGCGCTGCGCATCGCGCTCGCCGCCGCGCAGGAGGAAGGCTATGCCACCCGCCTGTTCGGGGGCGAGGCACTGGCGCAGCTGCCACTCTACGATCCGCGCGCGCGCGAGCGGACCGCCGGGGAACAGGATTTCGTCGCCGCGGTGCGCGCGGCATCGGCGGTCATCATCGCCAGCCCCGGCTATCACGGCAGCATATCGGGCGTCGTCAAGAACGCGCTCGACCTGCTGGAGGAAACCGCGCGCGATGCCGATCGCCCGTATCTGCACGACGTGCCCGTCGGGCTGATCGCCACCGCTTATGGCTGGCAGGCGACCGGATCGACGATCGCCGCGCTGCGCTCGATCGTCCACGCGCTGCGCGGCTGGCCGACGCCGTTCGCCGCCGCGGTCAATTCGGCGCAGACCAAGTTCGATGCCGATGGCGGCGCCAGCGATCCGGCGGTGGTCGAACAGCTCCGGCTGGTCGGGCGGCAGGTCGCGCGCTTCGCCCCCGCGCGCAATCTGGCACCGTCGTTCACCGATGCCTGACCGGCGCGCCGCACTCCGACTGATCGGGCTGGGCGGCGCGGGGCTGGCGACCGGGGCCGCGGCGCAGGATATCGACCTGGGCTTTGCCGGCGGGCGCCGCGCGCTGGCGGACACTTGGCCGCAGAAGGGCGCGATGATCGTGCTGCGCGAACGCGCGCCGCTGCTCGAAACGCCGATGGACGTGCTGGGCGACGACGTCTTCACCCCCAACGACCGCTTCTTCGTCCGCTGGCATTACGACGACATCCCGCTGTCGGTCGATCCCGCCGCGTTCCGGCTGCGCATCGGCGGCGCGGTGCGCCGTCCGCTGGCGCTCTCGCTCGACGCGCTGCGCCGGCTGCCGCGCGTCGAGCTGGCGGCGGTCAACCAGTGTTCGGGCAATTCGCGCGGCTTCTTCACCCCGCGCGTCCCCGGCGCGCAATGGGGCGACGGCGCGATCGGCAATGCGATGTGGACGGGCGTGCGGCTGCGCGACGTCCTCGATATGGCCGGGGTCGCGCCCGGCGCAGTCGCGGTGCGGCTGGCGGGGCTGGATCGCCCGCCGCCCGGCGCGCCATGGTTCGAAAAGTCGCTGGCGATCAACCATGCGCGCGATGGCGAGGTGATGATCGCATTCGCAATGAACGGCGCGGCGTTGCCGCTGCTCAACGGCTTCCCGATCCGGCTGGTCGTACCGGGCTGGTATTCCACCTACTGGATCAAGTCGCTCGACCGGATCGAGGTGCTGACCGCGCCCGACGACGGTTACTGGATGGCCAAGGCGTATCGCATCCCCGCCACGCCCGGCGCGAACGTCGCGCCGGGGGCGAAGGATTTCCCGACCGTGCCGATCGGCGCGATGGTGCCGCGCGCGTTCATCACTCCCCTGCCCGATGGTACGAAGCTGGTCGCGGATCAGCCCTTCTCGGTGCGCGGGCTGGCGATGGGCGGCGCGCACGGCGTCGCGCGCGTCGACCTGTCGATGGACGCGGGGCGGACGTGGCACGCCGCGCGGCTCGGCCCCGATCAGGGGCGCTACGGTTTCCGCCGCTGGTCCGCGACCATCGCGGGGCTGCGCCCGGGCGGCTATCGCCTGTGGGCGCGCTGCACCAACACCGCTGACGAGACTCAGGCGATGGACGCGATCTGGAACCCCGGCGGCTATATGCGCAATCCCGCCCCCTCGATCGCGATCCGTACCGCATGAGGCGGCTCGCCCCCGCCGCGCTGATCGCGCTCGCCGCCTGTTCCGCGGAGCCGGACGCGCCCGCCGCCCCAGCGAACGACGCCGCGTCGGTGACGATCGCGCTGCCGGCCGAAACCGCCGCCTTCCCTGCCGGCCCGGCGGGCGAGTTGCTGACCCAGCGCTGCACCGCCTGCCATTCGGCGGACCTCGTCACCCGCCAGCCGCCGCTGACCGCGGAGAAATGGCAGGCGACTGTCACGAAGATGCGCGAGGCGTATCGCGCCCCGCTCGACCCGGCGCAGGACGGGCGGCTCGTCGCCGCGTTGCTCGCGGTGCAAAACCGCTGACGGGGTGGCCCCGCGCGGGACGATCCGGTAACGCGGTTCTCAAAACGAGAGGCATTTCATCCGCATGATCCGTTTCGACTGGGCCGATCCCTTCCTCCTCGATGCGCAGCTGAGCGACGACGAACGCATGGTCCGCGACAGCGCGCGCGCCTATGCGCAGGACAAACTGGCGCCGCGCGTCATCCGCGCCTTCGCCGACGAACATACCGATCCGGACATCTTCCGCGAAATGGGCGCGCTCGGGCTGCTCGGCCCGACGATCCCGGCCGAATATGGCGGCGTCGGCGCGGGCTATGTCAGCTACGGGCTGGTCGCGCGCGAGGTGGAGCGCGTCGATTCCGGCTACCGCTCGATGATGAGCGTGCAGTCCAGCCTCGTGATGTACCCGATCCACGCCTATGGCTCGCAGGAGCAGCGCCGCAAGTATCTGCCGAAGCTGGCGAGCGGCGAATATATCGGCTGTTTCGGCCTGACCGAGCCGGATGCCGGCTCCGACCCCGGCGGCATGACCACCCGCGCGCGCAAGGTCGACGGCGGCTATGTCATCTCCGGCGCCAAGACGTGGATCTCGAACGCGCCGATCGCCGACGTCTGCGTCGTCTGGGCCAAGAGCGACGCGCACGGCGGCGCGATCCGCGGCTTCGTCCTGGAAAAGGGGATGAAGGGGCTGTCGGCGCCCAAGATCGAGGGCAAGCTTTCCTTGCGCGCCAGCATCACCGGCATGATCCAGATGGACGAGGTGGAACTGGGCGAGGATGCGCTGCTGCCGAATGTCGAGGGACTGAAGGGCCCGTTCGGCTGCCTCAACCGCGCGCGCTACGGGATCAGCTGGGGGGCGCTGGGCGCGGCCGAATTCTGCTTCCACGCCGCGCGCCAGTACGGCCTCGACCGTCATCAGTTCGGCCGCCCGCTCGCCGCGACGCAGCTGTTCCAGAAGAAGCTGGCCGATATGGAGACCGAGATCGCGCTGGGACTCCAGGCGTCGCTGCGCGTCGGGCGCCTGCTCGACGAGGGCGATTACGCGCCGGAGATGATCTCGATCGTCAAGCGCAACAACGTCGGCAAGGCGCTCGACATCGCGCGGATGGCGCGCGACATGCACGGCGGCAACGGCATTTCGGGCGAGTATCAGGTGATGCGCCACGCGATGAATCTGGAAACCGTCAACACCTACGAAGGCGCGCACGACGTCCACGCGCTGATCCTCGGCCGCGCGATCACCGGCATCGCCGCGTTCTGACAGGCACGCGGAGGCCGCAGCTTTCGCCGGGGTGACGGCTTTGGGCACAGCCGGCGCCCCAGCGAAGGCTGGGGCCTCCCCGTGGACCAGACGACACCCGCCCAAAGCCGCGCTTCACCCGCCCCAAGCGCGAACCGCTGGCATCCGGCGCCGCGCATCCCCACTTTGCTGACATGACACGGCTTTCCCTGCTCGATCTCGTCCCCGTTACCGACACCGGTACGGTGGCGCAGTCGCTCGCCAACGCCGCCGACCTCGCGCGTCATGCCGAGGCGGTCGGTTTCGACCGCTATTGGGTCGCCGAACATCACGGGATGGAGGGGATCGCATCGGCCGCCACCGCGGTGGTGATCGCGCATGTCGGCCACGCGACCTCGCGGATCCGCATCGGCGCGGGCGGGATCATGCTGCCAAATTCGGCGCCGCTGCAGATCGCCGAGCAGTTCGGCACGCTCGACGCGCTGTTCCCCGGGCGCATCGACCTGGGGCTGGGCCGCGCGCCCGGTTCCGACCAGCGCGTCGCGCAGGCGCTGCGCCGCAATCTGAACAGCGATGCCAACCAGTTCCCCAACGACGTCGTCGAGCTGCAAAGCTATTTCGCCGACGACGGGCGCACCGGCATCCGCGCCACCCCCGGCGCGGGGGCGCGGCCGCAATTGTGGATCCTCGGCTCCAGCCTGTTCGGGGCGCAGCTCGCCGCGATCCTCGGCCTGCCCTATGCCTTCGCGTCGCATTTCGCGCCCGATGCGCTCGACCAGGCGCTGGCGATCTACCGCCGCGATTTCCGTCCCTCCGCAGTACTCGACCGGCCCTATGCGATGGCCGGGTTCAACGTCTTCGCCGCCGATACCCGTGCGGAGGCGGAGCTGATCGCGACGTCGCAGCAGCAGTCGTTCGTCGCGCTGCGCACCGGCAATCCCGGGCGGATGCGCCCGCCGGTCGAGGGCTATCGCGCCACGCTGCCGCCCGCCCATGCCGCGATCCTCGACCATGTCCTGTCCGCCAGCGCGATCGGCACGCGCGACGACGTCGCGCGCGGGCTGGCCGCGTTCGTCGAGCGCACCGGCGTCGACGAGGTGATGGTCGCCAGCGCGATCTACGATCACGACGCGCGCAAGCGGTCGGTCACGCTGACCGCGGAGGCGATGCGCTCGCTGGACCGCGCGGCCGCCTGACGCGCCCCGCATAGGGGGTGGACGCCACCGGCGCGCCCGGCTAACCGCGCGCGATGGCGCACGTCGGCATCATCATGGGGTCCACCTCCGATTGGGAGACGATGCGGCACGCCGCCGAGACGCTCGACGCGCTCGGCGTCGCGTATGAGGCGAAGGTGGTGTCCGCGCACCGCACCCCGCAGCGGCTCTACGACTACGCCACCGGCGCGGCGGACCGCGGGCTGAAGGTGATCGTCGCCGGCGCAGGCGGCGCGGCGCACCTGCCGGGCATGGCCGCGTCGATGACGCACCTGCCGGTGCTGGGCGTGCCGGTCGAATCGAAGGCGCTGAAGGGCATGGACAGCCTGTTCTCGATTGCGCAGATGCCCGGCGGCATCCCGGTCGGCACGCTGGCGATCGGCAAGGCCGGCGCGATCAACGCCGCGCTGCTGGCCGCCGCGATCCTGGCGCTGGCCGATCCGGCGCTGTCGCAGCGGTTGCAGGACTGGCGCCGCGCGCAGACCGACGGCGTGGCGACCGACCCGGCATGACCGCGCTTCCCCCCGGCAGCACGATCGGCATCCTGGGCGGCGGGCAGCTGGGCCGGATGCTTGCCAGCGCCGCGGCGGACCTGGGCTATCGCACCCATGTGCTGGCGCCCGACCGCGAAAGCGTCGCGGCGCAGACCGCCTCCTCGCTGACCCGCGCCGATTACCACAACAAGGTGGTGCTGGCCGATTTCGCCGCGCAATGCGACGTCGTCACCTACGAATTCGAGAATATCGATGCCGCGCCGGTGCGCTGGCTGGCGGACCGCGTACCCGTCCACCCCTCCCCGATGAGCCTCGAAGTCGCGCAGGACCGGGTCCGCGAAAAATCGTTCGTGGAGCAGGTCGGCGGCCGCCCGGCACGCTGGCACGCGGTCGCCACCCGCGCCGACCTGGACGATGCGATCGCCGCGATCGGCTGCCCCGCGGTGCTCAAGACGACGCGCTTCGGCTATGACGGCAAGGGGCAGATGCGCCTCTCCTCCCCCGCCGATGCCGATGCCGCGTTCGAGGCGATCGGCGCGCCCGCGGTGCTGGAGGCGTTCGTCCCCTTCACGCACGAATTCTCGATCGTGCTGGTCCGCGGCGCGGACGGCACCGTCACCAGCTATCCGCCGCCATGGAACGAGCATCGCGACGCGATCCTCCACCGCTCCACCCTGCCCGCCCCCGCCGAAATCGCGGCGCAATGGACCGAAGCGGCGGCGCTGACCGGCCGAATCGCCGATGCGCTGGGGCATGTCGGCGTGCTGACCTGCGAATTCTTCGCCGGCGCGGACGGCCCGGTGTTCAACGAAATGGCGCCGCGCGTCCACAATTCCGGGCACTGGACGATCGAGGGCGCGGCGACCTCGCAATTCGCCAACCACATCCGCGCGATCTGCGGCCTGCCGCTGGGCGACACCGCACTGATCGGCACGCATGTCGAGATGGAAAACCTGATCGGCGCCGATTGGGAACGCTGGCCCGCCCTGGTCGCCGAGCCGAACGCCTACCTCCACCTCTACGGCAAGCGCGAGACGCGCGACGGCCGCAAGATGGGGCATGTGACGCGCATCACGCGGGGCTGACGCGCGCGTCTCAATCCGCGCGCAGCGCCCAGTCGACCGCCGCCGCGGCGTGCAGCGCGGTGGTATCGAACACCGGCACCGCGCTGTCCGCATCGCCGACCAGCAGCATGATCTCGGTACAGCCCAGGATCACCCCCTCCGCGCCCCGTTCCACCAGCCGCGCGATGACGTCGCGGAACGCCGCCCGCGATTCGGGCCGGACCTGCCCCGCGACCAATTCGTCATAGATGATGCGATGGACGGTCGCGCGATCGCGGTCGTCGGGCACGATCACCTCCAGCCCGTGGCGCGTCGCCAGCCGCCCCTTGTAGAAAACCTGCTCCATCGTGAACGCGGTACCCAGCAGCCCGATGGTGCGCAGCCCGGCCGCGCTGATCCGCTCGGCGGTGGGATCGGCGATATGTAGCAGCGGGATCGACACCGCCGCCTGCACCGCATCGGCCATCCGGTGCATCGTGTTGGTGCAGATCAGCAGCACGTCCGCCCCGCCCGCCTCCAGCGCGCGCGCCGCCTGCGTCATCCGCGCGGTCAGCGCGTCCCAGTCGCCGCGATGCTGCAATGCCTCGATCTCGGCGAAGTTGAACGACCACAACAGGCAGGATGCCGACGCGGTCGGCCCGACGCGGTCGCGCACCCCCTCATTGACGATGCGATAATATTCGGCGGAGCTCTCCCAGCTCATCCCCCCGATCAGCCCGATCGTCCGCATCGTCATTCCCCGTGCCGCTTCGTCGCGAGGCGCCGTAGCGCGACGGTGGGCGGGCCGAAACCCGTCCGACGCCGACATGCGCGATTGCCCGATCGCCGCACCGTCTTCACCCGAGTCGACGGATCGGGGATGCCGCAGGCCCGCGCCGTGCGTATCCTGCGGCCGCCGGGAACAGGAAGGAATGATCATGCGTCACCGCTCGCGCGTCGCGACGTTCGGCCTCGTCGCCGCATCGGCGGTCGCGTGTCCCGCCGCCGCGTCCGAACGGGTCGTCGATGTGCCGCTGGCGGGCGGCACGGATCAGCGCGTGCTGATCGCCGCGCCGCCCACCCCGCGCGCCGCGATCGTCATGCTGCCCGGCGGCACCGGCGATATCGGGCTGACGCGCGACGGCGATATCCGCCACGATCACAATTTCGTCGTGCGCACCCGCGCGGCGTGGAAGGCGCGCGGCTATGCCGTGCTGATCCCCGATACCGTCGACCACGCCAGCCTGCGCGGACAGCGCAGCACGCCTGCCTATGCGCGGCGCGTCACGGCGCTGATCGCGCTCGCCCGCCGGCAGACGGGGGCGCCGGTGTTCCTGCTGGGGACGAGCCAGGGGGCGATCGCGGCGATGAACGGCGCGGCGCACGCCCGTCCGGGGACGCTTGCCGGATTGGTGCTGACCGAATCGGTTTCGGTGCCCGGCGGCAGCGGCGAAACGGTGTTCGATGCCGATCCGGCCGCGGTGCGCGTGCCCGCGCTGGTGGTCGCCAATCGCGCCGACCGGTGCCGCGTCGCCCCGCCGGGCGCGGCCCCGCGCATCGCCGCGGCGCTACGCCGCAGTCCCGACGTCGCGGTCGTCCATGTCGATGGCGGCACGACCCGCGGCGACGACGATTGCGGATCGCTGACGCCGCACGGTTATGCCGGGATCGAGGATGAGGTGATCGGGCGCATCGCGGCGTGGATCGATCGCCACGGCGCGCGTCGGAAATGAACAGCGCGCGGGGGAACGCCATCGCCCCCCGCGCGCCATCATCGTCGGTCCCGCTCAGCCGGTGCGCTTGCCGTTCAGCGGGAAGCTGCCGAACGCGCCCGCGCCGACGTTGCCGGTCACGGTGTCGCCATCGACCGTCGCGGTGATGTCCAGCGTCATCGGCATCGGCGACGTCATCTGCTGCTTCCACGACAGCGTGTTGCCGTCGACCGTCCCGGTGACGTCGGCGGCGCCCATCGCGCCCGATGCCTGCCCCGTGAAGCTGTTGCCGTCGGCCTTCACCGTCAGCGTCAGGTTCTGGTCGCCCAGCGGCGACTTCACGGTGCAATCGTAGGTTCCGTCCACTCCGGCCATCTTGCTCTCCCTTGCGTACGTTACGTCGTGCGTGCTCACTTCGCGGCGGTGGGGGCGGCGGCGGCGGCGGGCGCC
>NZ_LSJO01000699.1:0-3295 GCF_001556735.1 Sphingomonas sp. CCH9-F2
CCCAGCCGTGCGCGTCGGGGGCGACCCCGCCGGCCTGCGACAGGATGGTCAGGAACACCGGGTCGATCCCCGGTTGCAGGCAGGCGAGCGCGGCGGCGGCGATCGCGCCCAGCGGCGCGCGGGACGTGGCGTGGTTCATCGGCGGACCCCAACAGCGATGCGCGCCTTGCGACGCACGCCGTTCAGATCATCCCCCGCAACGCCCCACCATGTGTCGTTCCGCCGCGCCGCCGTCAGTCGAGCCGCGCGGGCAGGCCGGCAATGTCGCGCGACGTGACCGTCTTGGCAAGCTCCACCAGCGACTTTGCCGCCAGCGCGGTGAGCGCGGGCATCTTGTGCGCCCAGGGCTTCTCATAGCCAGCGAACGGCGTGGTCCCCTCCATCGAGGCGCTGATGAACAGCGCGACGGTGTGCACCTCGTCCGGGGACAGCGCGGGATTGAGCAGCGCGACATATTCGCCGATGTAATCGTGCACGCGCTGGTAGAAGATGCGCACCCGGTCGGCGACGAAATCGCTGTGGTTGGCCAGCGCCCACAATTCGGAGAACAGCCGCGTCGTGCGCTTGCCCCGGATATCGTCCAGGCACAGGACGATCAGCAACCGCAATTGCTCCTCCGCGGGGACGGCGGGGATGCGCACCGTCTGGTCCAGCAGCCGTGAATAGCTGTCGATCAGCTCGTCCAGCATCACCTGGACCAGCATTTCCTTGCGCGGGAAATGATAGCTGACGTTGCCGACCTTCATGTCGCAGCGCGCGGCGATGCGACGAATCGTGAAGGCGGTAGCGCCTTCGTCGATCAGCAGGTCCAGCGCGGCGCGCAGGATCGTGTCCACCGTTTCGGTGCCGCGGGCGTAGATGCCGGGGCGCGCCGTCGTCGTCGTGGAATTCATACCGGAAACTCAAACACGTGCGGAGCACGGCGGACCTCCCTAGACCCCGCCGCGCGGCACCACAAGTATCCGCGGCTTGACGAAATCTTGAAGTACGTCCAGCATTTCTTTTGCATCGCAGCGATCGGCGGGGGCCGGGGGGCGTGTCCGCGATGCCGGAACAGGGGGTCCCGATGTCGGTGACGATCACGGTCAACGGTATGCCGCGAACGATCGACGTCGATCCCGACAAGCCGCTGCTGTGGGCGCTGCGCGAGGATATGAAGCTGCCGGGCACCAAGTTCGGGTGCGGCGCGGGGCTGTGCGGGGCGTGCACGGTGATGATGGACGGCGACGCGATCCGCGCGTGCCAGACGCCGGTCGGCTCGATCGCCGGCAAGGCGGTGACGACGATCGAACATGTCGCCACCACCCCGGTCGGACGGCGGGTGAGCGAGGCGTGGGCGGCGCTGGACGTGCCGCAATGCGGTTATTGCCAGGCCGGGCAGATCATGTCCGCCACCGCGCTGCTGACGCAGATCCCGGCGCCGACGCCCGAGCAGATCGACGGCGCGATGAGCGGCAACATCTGCCGCTGCGCCACCTATCTGCGCATCCGCGCGGCCATCGCGAAGGCCGCGACCGGGGAGGCGGCATGAGCACGCGGGTGCATCTGGACCGGCGCGGGTTCCTGACGGTGTCGCTGCTGGGGGGAACGGCGCTGGCGTTCGACGCCTGCGTGCCGCTGTCGGCGCAGGGGGCAGAGCAGGGCGCGGGGCAGGGGGCGCCCGGCGTCCTCAACGCCTTCGTGCGGATCGCGCCCGACAATGCGATCACCATCGGGGCGAAGAACCCGGAGATCGGGCAGGGCATCCGCACGATGTTGCCGATGCTGATCGCCGAGGAGCTGGACGCCGACTGGGCGCAGGTGCGGATCGCGCAGACGCTGGCGGACGATGCGGTCTACGGCCCGCAGGTCGCGGGGGGCAGCCGCGCCACGCCGGTCAACTGGCTGCCGATGCGCCGCGTCGGGGCCGCCGCGCGGCAGATGATCCTCAACGCCGCCGCCGCCGAATGGGGCGTGGAGGCCGCCACGCTGACGACCGAGCGCGGGCATGTGGTGGCTGCGGCGAGCGGGCGGCGTGCGCCCTATGCCGCGTTCGCGGTGCGCGCCGCGGCGCTGCCCGCCCCCGACATGGCCACCGTCCCGCTGAAGGCGGCGCGCGATTTCCGCATCATCGGCACCGCGCAGCCCGGCGTCGATACGCCGGCGATCGTCGCGGGCAAGCCCTTGTTCGGGATCGACACCGACCTGCCGAACATGGTGCATGCCGCGATCGCGATCAGCCCGGTGTTCGGCGGCACGATCACGGCGCTGGACGATGCCGCGGTGCGCGCGATCCCCGGCGTCGTCGCGGTGGTACGGCTGAACAGCGGGCTGGCGGCCGCGAACGGCGCCGACGATGCGGTCGCGGTGGTGGCCGACAGCTGGTGGACCGCGGCGCAGGCGCGGCAGAAACTGGCGATCGCCTGGGCGCCGCCGGCGGCGGGCGGCGACCATGCCACCGCCAGCTACGAACGCACCGCCGCGACGCTGCTGGACGGCGAGCCGCGCCATGACCTAGCCCGCATCGGGGACGCTGCCGCCGCGCTGAAGGGCGCGCACCGCGTGGTGACCGCGCGCTACGACTATCCGTTCCTGGCGCATGCCACGCTGGAGCCGCAGAATTGCACCGCGCTGTTCGCGGACGGCAAGCTGGAGCTGTGGGCGCCCAGCCAGGCGCCGGCGGCGGGGCGAAAGGCGACCGCCAGGGCGCTGGGCATCGCGCCGGAGGCGATCACGATCCACATGCCGCGGATCGGCGGCGGGTTCGGCCGGCGGCTGATGAACGACTATATGGTGCAGGCCGCGCTGATCGCGAAGGCGGTGCCGGGGCGCCCGGTGAAGCTGCTGTACGACCGCACCGACGATATCCGGCACGATTGCTATCGTCCGGCGGGATGGCACCGGCTGACCGCGGGGCTGGACGCGAAGGGCGCGATCGCCGCGATCACCGACCATTTCGTCAGTTTCGGCCATGACGGCGAGCCGGCGATCGCTGCGGAAATGTCGCCGTTCGAATTCCCGGCGCAGCTGGTGCCCGCGGTCCATTACGGCGCGACCTACATGCCCACCACCATGCCGACCGGCTGGCTGCGGGCGCCGACCAGCAATGCGATGGCGTTCACGTTCCAGGGGTTCCTGGACGAAGTGGCGCTGGCGGCGGGATGCGACCTGCCCGAGCTGCTGCGCCGCACGCTGGGCGAACCGCGCACCTTGCCCCCGCCGGAGCGCGGCGCGGCGTTCGACACCGGCCGCGCGCGCCGCGTCATCGACGCGGTGTGCACCCGCGCCGGCTGGCGGGGGGGGCGCGGGTGCACAC
>NZ_LSJO01000007.1:0-16317 GCF_001556735.1 Sphingomonas sp. CCH9-F2
CCCCCGCCGTCCCCGCCCCGACGCTGCCCGAACGGTCGGATGCGGAGGTGGAGGGCGTGTACGCCGACGTGCTGCGCGCGATCGTCGAGGATGACGAGGCGGGCGGCCGCCCCGCCGCGGTGCTGTTCCAGGATTTCCAGGTCCGCTGCCGGATGGCCGGGATCGCGCGCCCCGCGCTCGACCTGCCCGCCTTCAGCCGTCGGCTGTCGTGCGCGCGCGCGGGCATCTTCGATCCCCATGCCGACGAATGGGCCGGCGCGCTCGCGCTGGCGCAGGGGCTGCCCGACGACATGCTGGGCGCGTTCCTGCTGGTCGCGAAGGCCGCGCGCGACGGCGACCCCTGCCCCTCCGACGAAGCGATCGCCGCCACCTACGGAACCAGCTCGATCGGGCGCGTGCGGCGACTGATCGGCTATATCGAAAGCCGCGACCTGTTCGTGACCCGCACCGACATGGCGGGCAAACGCTCGATCACCATCCCGCATCTGGGCTGGACCACCGCGGCGGCGGAAGCGGCGGCCTAGGCCAGCAGCCGTCCTCCCAGCGAAAGCCGGGATCTCTTGCCGCGAGGGCGCGCCCAATGGCGAAAGGCCCCAGCCTGCGCCGGGGCGACGTGCCTATCGCAGGCTCTTCGCGAACCCCTCGGGGTCCGCCGCATCCGGCACCCAGTGGGTGCCGTCGCGGTCGAATTCCATGTCGATCTGCCCGCTCGCGCGGTCGATGCGGACCAGGCATTTCTTCCAGCCCTCACCCCCCGCCACCGCGGTCGCATCGCGCAGTTCCTGGAACAGCGTCAGCGCGCGGAACCCGTCAGGGGTCGCGGCCTCCCATTCGTCGCCCCAATAGACGTAGCCGAACAGCCGCGTCCGCTCGGCGACCTCCGCCACCACCACGATCCGTTCCCAAGGGCGCCCGGCGAATTTCGATCCGCGCACGATCTCGCTGCCGATCTCCTGCACCAGTTCGTCGGCGCGCCGCTGGTCGAAGGCCGTCTGCGTCATCACCACACCCATATCACTTGCGATCACCGGCCGTCACCGCGCCAGCCGCACGCTCATCTCGGCGGCGGGCACGCGGTCGAACACCTGCCCGGCAGCATTGGCGAACAGTTCCTGATTGTCAAAGACGCGGCGCCCCGCATCGTTGAACACCTCGTAACTGACGCCGACCTGGTCCGGGCGCCCCGCCTTCCCGCCGATCAGTTCGACGTTGACCTTCACCGTCCCGCCGTGGCCGATCCAGTCGGCCCATTCGTTCTCCAGCTTCTTGTAGGCGGAACGGTTGAAGTTGAAATTCTGCGGGAACATGTTGCGCGTTCCCTGATCGCCCAGGAAGCGGTGGCCGATCACATGGCCGGCATCGTCGTCCGCCTTCCCGCGCCCGCGCACGCTGTCCTGCGCGTCCAGTTCCGCCTTGCCGCGCGGCGTCCCCGCCGGCTGAAGCTCGCGCAGCGTCGCGGTGACGCGCGTCGGCTCGCCCGCGGCGTTAAGCGTCCATTCGGCGGAATTGGCGCCGATCTTCGCGCTGTGGACGCCCGCCCGCGCGGTCGCCTGCGTGCCGCCGGCGAAGAAATCATCCAGCTGGCGCCGCGTCGCCATTATCGAATCGCGCGCACCGGCAGGCAGCTTGGCGAGCGCGCCATCGGGGATCGCGTTGATCGCATCGCGCACCTTTTCCAGTGCGGGCGCCAGCGTGCTGCGCAACGCCGGATTGTGCGCGATCGCGCTGACCGAATCGCTGACCGTCTGCGCCCATTTGCCGACCTTGCCCAGCTTGGCGAGATCGCCGACGCCGACCGCGATGCCCAGCGCGGAAATGCCGGCATTGCCCAGATGGCCGCCCGCCTCGCCCCAATTGCCGGAGACGGCCGAACCGATCGACCGCCCGACCGAGACGACCGCATTGGTCCCGTCCGAAATCGGCGTCGGATCGACGATGCCGGTGATGTCGAGCGCCATCTGGCCCAGGTCCAGCCCCAGCTGCACCGGGTCCGGCCCGGCCCCCGCGGCGGCCCCCGGCGGCGGGGCATTGTCGTTGCCGGCATCCAGCGCGCGCGCCAGTTCGCCGCGTTCGACCGCGGTCAGATTGGCCTCGACCTGCGTCTGTAGCGTCCCGGCGCGCTGCGGATCGCCATGCGCCAGCGTGGTCAGCCGCGTGGCGAGTGCGGCGGCATCGAACGTGCCGCCGGCGCGCGCCTGCGCGGTCAGCGCCGCGGCATCGCCGTCGGACGGCGCAGCGCCGCCACCGGTGGCGTTTCCTGACAGGGCATTGAGGGCGACCATGGCTTCATCCCGGACGACATGTACCGGGCGCCTTGAAGCAGATCGCGGCCGCCGCGCCGATAATCGGAACGACTATCCCCGTCGGCGCCGCGTCACTTGACCTCCAGCGCGCGGCTCAGCGTCGTCGTCGGCTTCGACAGGCTGTCGTAGACGAAGCTCGCGCCCAGCCCGGCGGCGGCCAGTCCGGCCAGCCCCATGATCGCATATTGGAACGCGGACGAGAATGCGCGCGACCGCTCGACCCGGCGCGCCATCCGCGCCTCGTGCATCAATCGCGTCTCGGCGCGGCGTTCCTGCGCCTGATGCTCGTCGGTCTTGACCGGGCGAGAGGCGTGGCGCGGTTCGTCGATCAGCGACTTGACCGAGATGCGGTCCTGCGTCTGGACGCCGAAGAAGCGCCCCTTGCCCCAGCGCACGCGCCCGACCAGCACGATCGTGCCGCGGCGTACCTCGATATAGGCGCCCGGTTCGGGCGGGGTGTCGCACCCGGCCATGAACCCGCGCGACGATACGTTGTGGATGACCACGTCGACCCATGATGCCCCCAGTCGCATGCGCGACGGGATGAGGACGGTGATCCGTTCCTCACGGGGCCGAAAGCCCGCCTGCATCTTCGCCAGCACGATCGTGCTTCCCCGGTTACGTCATCCAGCATCCCGGATGCGTTAAAATCGAGAAGATGGGGTTAACGAACCGTCGAAGCGCGCGCTTTTGCAAACCTTTGTGCCGCCGCCGCGCGGGGGCGCGTGCCGAGGCCGGCGGCACCCCCGCGCCCGCGTGTCAGATCATCCCCAGCGCCTGCATGTACACTTCCAGGATCGACTGTTCTTCCTGATATTCCTCGCGCTTCTTCTTTCGGATCTGCAGGATCTTGCGGATCGCCTTGGCGTCGTAGCCGCGGCTCTTGGCCTCCGCCATGACGTCCTTGATGTCGTCGGCGATGCCCTTCTTCTCTTCTTCCAGCCGCTCCGCGCGCTCGATCAGCAGCCGCAGCTCGTCGGCCGCCACATGCCCGCCACCCATGCCTTCGCCACGTTCTTCCGCCATGTGCCATCGTCCCCAAATGCCGGACGCCGCCCGTGCCGGGCGCGAATCGCGCTTGCGGCGGACGGCGTCATGAAACCCCGATTGTCCGGTGCGGCGGCGCGTCTATCGTCCCGCGCCGCCGGGCTCAAGCCTTACGCGGCAGGTCGTTTGGCCACCACCCCGCGGTGCATGACGAAATCGACATGCTCCAGCCGCGTGACGTCCTCCAGCGGCGAACCGGTGACGGCGATGATGTCGGCGCGCTTGCCCGGCGCCAGCAGCCCCACGTCGTCACGTCCCAGCAGGTCGGCGGCGTCGACCGTGGCGCTGCGGATCGCCTGCGCGGGCGTCATGCCCAGGTCGATCAGCTGCGCGAACTCGGTGGCGTTGTCGCCGTGCTTCGACACGCCGGTATCGGTGCCGAACGCGAACTTCACCCCCGCCGCGAAGGCGCGCTTGTGGCTGGCGTGCATCGCCGCGGCGGCGGCCTCCGCCTTGGGGATGGTGGCGGGCGGCAGCGCACCCGAACGCGCCTGCGCCAGTGCGGCGATCGGCGCGATCTCGGTCGGCACCAGCCAGGCGCCCTTGGCCTTGAACAGCCGGATCGTGTCGTCGTCCAGATAGCTGGCGTGCTCGACCGAATCGACCCCGGCCTCCAGCGCCGCGCGCGTACCCTCTGCGGCATGGCTGTGCGCGGTCGCCTTGCGCCCCAGCGCGTGCGCGGTCTCGACGATCGCGCGCATCTCCTCGGGCGTCATCGCGCGGCCCAGCCCGCCCGCGACGTTCGACAGCACGCCGCCGGTCGCCGCGAACTTGATGACCTGCGCGCCCAGCCCGACCTGGCGGCGCACCGCGCGACGACAGTCGTCGGCGCCGTCGCACACGTTCAGCTGGTGCGCATGGACCGCGTCGGCCCATTCGGCGGCCAGCCCGTTGGTGCCGTCGCCATGCCCGCCGCTGACTGAGATCATCTGACCGGCGTTGACGATGCTCGGCCCCGCCACGTCGCCGCGCTCGATCGCGTCGCGCAGCGCGCGGATGCCGCGCGCATTGCCGCCCAGGTCGCGCACCGTGGTGAAGCCCGCCTCCAGCGTGCGGCGCGCATTGGCGACGCTCGTCATCATGTCGTCGGCATCGTCGGTGGTCATCCGCGCCAGCCGCTCGCGCAGCGGGTCGCCGCCGATCCCCCACAGATGGACGTGCATGTCGATCATGCCCGGCATCACGAAGCGACGCGAAAGGTCGACCAGCGCGGCGTCCGCGGGCGGCGCGACGAAGCCGTCGCGGATCTCCGCCACCTTGCCGTCGCGCACCACGATCGTGCTGTTGCCGCGCGGCGGCTGCCCCGGCCGGTCGAGCAGCGCGCCGGCGTGAATATAGGTCACCGTCGCCGGTGCGGCCGCGGCGGGTGCCGCCGCCGGCTGCGCGATGGCAGGTGCGGCCATGGCCAGCACCATGGCGGTAGCGATCGTCCTGAGCATCGTCCCCGTAACTCCCTGTTATAGGGGCGACGCTAGGCCGAGGGGGGCCGGGGACGCAACAACCTCAGCCGTTCTTCTTCACGCTTTCCGCCATCCGCGCCAGCTGTTCCGGGGTCGCCTCCGCCTGGTGCGCGTCCTTCCACGCGGCATAGGGCATGCCGTAGATCGCCTCGCGCGCGGTGTCGCGGTCCAGCCCGGCCGCCTCGCCAATCCAGTCCGACAGGCAGTTGCGGCAGAACCCCGCCAGCCCCATCAGATCGACGTTCTGCGCATCGCTGCGGTGACGCAGATGGCGCACCAGCCGGCGGAACGCCGCCGCCGCTGCCGCGTCGTCAATCGTGTCGAGCCTGTCCATCATGGGTCTCCGGGAGGTTGAACTGTTCGCGGTAACGGGTAGAGGCGGCGCGGCAAAGCAGGAAGCGGCATGACCCTCGATCCCCAGAACGCCCGTCCCACCGGCATCGACCCCACCGGCACCGAGACCGTGCTCCCGCGTTCGCGCAAGGTCCGCGTGCTCGCCACGCTCGGCCCGGCCAGCGACACGCCGGAGATGATCGCGACGCTGTTCCAGGCGGGGGCCGACGCCTTCCGCATCAACATGAGCCACGGCGACCAGGAATCGAAGAAGGCGATCATCGCCGCGATCCGCTCGCTGGAGGAACGCTTCAACCGTCCCTCGACCATCCTCGCCGATCTTCAGGGGCCGAAGCTGCGCGTCGGCAAGTTCGCCGACGGGCGCGTGACGCTGGCCACCGGCAGCACCTTCACGCTGGATCACGATACGGCGCCGGGCGACGCCACGCGCGTGCGCCTGCCGCATCGCGAGATCTTCGCCGCGATCGAACCCGGCGCCCGGCTGCTGCTGGACGACGGGAAGCTCGTGCTGCGCGTCACCGATCACAACGCCGATCGGATCGTCACCACCGTCGAGGTCGGCGGCCCGCTGAGCGACAACAAGGGGCTGAACGTCCCTGACGTCGTCGTGCCGATGGCGGCGCTGACCGAAAAGGACCGGTCCGACCTCGCCTTCGCGGTCGACCAGGGGGTGGACTGGATCGCGCTGTCGTTCGTCCAGCGGCCCGAGGATCTGGCCGAGGCGCGCAAGTTGATCGAGGGGCGCGCCGCGCTGCTCGCCAAGATCGAGAAGCCCGCCGCGATCGAGCGCCTCGACGAGATCGTGGAGCTGTGCGACGGCGTGATGGTCGCGCGCGGCGACCTGGGCGTCGAGCTGCCGCCGCAGTCGGTGCCGCCGCTGCAGAAGCGCATCGTGGAAACCGCGCGACGGATGGGCCGCCCCGTGGTGGTCGCGACGCAGATGCTCGAATCGATGATCGTCTCGCCCTCGCCGACCCGGGCCGAGGTGTCCGACGTCGCCACCGCCATCTACGACGGCGCGGATGCGATCATGCTGTCGGCGGAAAGCGCCGCGGGCCAGTGGCCGGTCGAATCGGTTGCGATGATGAACGCGATTGGTGATGCGGTGGAACGCGATCCGATGCACGGCGACCGCGTCCATTTCACCGTCACGCGCCCCGATCCCACCACCGCCGACGCGCTGGCCGAAGCGGCGAAGAACATCGCCGAGACGGTGTCGGCGTCGGCGATCATCTGCTTCACCACCTCCGGCTCGACCGCGCGGCGCATCTCGCGCGAACGGCCCGGCGTGCCGATCCTGGTGCTGACCCCCAGCAAGGATACCGCGCGCCGCCTGGGGCTGTTGTGGGGCACCCACAACGTCAACACCCGCGACGTCGAATCCTTCGAGGAGATGGTCGCCAAGGCGAAGCGCATCGCGCTGCGCCAGGGGATCGCCAAGGCCGGCGACAGCGTCATCGTGATGGCCGGCGTACCGTTCCGCACCCCCGGCTCCACCAACGTGCTGCACGTCGTGCGGATCGTCGGCGACGAGCTGAAGGACTATCGCGGTCCCGACGCGCGCTGAGCGCCGCCCGCCGCCCGCTGATTGCGGGACGCGGAACACCGCCCCGCCGCCGCGCTTTGTCCGCTGATGGCCGGCAGGGTTAGGCGAAAGGCGGGGCTGGCCGCCGCGGCGGCACTGGCCGCGGCGCGGCGCGCGCCGGACGACCGCTGCGCGCTGTGCGCCCGCCCGCTGGGCGCGGCGGTCGAATGGCATCACGTCGTTCCGCGCAGCGAGGGCGGGACCGATACCGTCCCGCTCCACCCGATCTGCCACCGCGCGATCCACGCCGCCGCTGACAATGCGACGCTTGCCCGCGCCGGAACGCTCGCGGCGATCCGCGACTGGCCGGACATCGCGCGCTTCCTGCGCTGGATCGCCGACAAGCCCGCCGATTTCCACGCCGCCACCCGGCGGGGACGGCGGGTGTAGCACGGCGCACGTGCCCCTCACGTCGCCGCCCCTTACGTGACGTTTTTGCGGCACATCTGCCCCATCGCCGCCATAAACCGCGCATTTCGTTCATCCGGGCGACAGAAAGCGTGACAGTTCCGCAACACCCACCACAAAGCTGCGACTTTGTGTGCAGGTGCGAGCAACCAAGCGCGCGCGCCGCGGTTCAGCCAGTCCCAGTCCCGGCGGCCGCCGTTGCGGCCCAGTCACCGGGCAACACAGAAGTTTGAGGAAGCGTATGCGTAAGCTTGTTCTCGCGGCCGTTGCCGCGTCTGCCGCGTTCGTGGCGACCCCGTCGCTGGCGCAGGACATGGCCACCACCACCACCACCACCACCGACACGACGACCACCACCGCTCCCGACGGCACCCGCGCCTTCGGTATCGAGCCGTATTTCGGCGTGCGCGGCGGCTGGGAGGAATTCTCGAAGGACAGCGTTCCGGGCGCGCCGATCGGCGACAAGCTGAACGGTTCGCTGGTCGAGGGTCTGGTCGGCGTCAACGTGCCGCTCGGCCCCGTCTTCGTCGGCGCCGAGGGCAATGTCGCCAAGGGCGTGTCGGGCGACATCGACTGGCAGTATGGCGCCGCCGGCCGCTTCGGCTTCCGCGCGGGTGAAAGCGGCATGATCTACGGCAAGGTCGGCTATCGGTGGGTGAACTTCGACAAGCGCGTCGACACCACCCGCGATTTCCACGACGTCACCTACGGCATCGGCTTCGAAGTCGGTCCGAAGGAAATCGGCCTGGGCGGCATCACCGGCAATTCGGGCATCCGCCTGCGCGGTGAGGTGTCGACCTTCGGCTGGACCAACAGCTTCCGTCCGACGCTGGGCGTGATCGCCCACTTCTGATCCGACGAGCTTCCGGTCGCCAAGGGAGCACCAGGCGACCGGTCCGCACCAGTTGTGTTCCGTGCGGGAGGGAAGGGGCGGCGCCGAAAGGCCCGCCCCTTTTCCGTTTCTCTGGCGCTTGCCGCCCGATCAGGCCTCCGGCAGCCACTCGTCCAGGATCGCGTTGACCGCCTCCGGCGCTTCCTGCTGGACCCAGTGCGACACGCCGGGCAGCCGCCGGATCGTCAGGTCGGTGACGAATTCCTCCGTGCCGTCCAGCGTCTCCAGTCCCAGCGCGCTGTCTTCCTCGCCCCACACGATCAGCGTCGGTACGTCGACGCGCCCGCCGTTCGAGAGCGCCATGCGATCGCGATGACGCACCGCGGCACGATACCAGTTGACCATCGCGGTGATCGCGCCGGGGCGCTGCGCGGCGCGGGCGTAGACGTCCAGCACCGCGTCGGGGAAGCGCGCCTTGTCCACCGCCATGCCGCGGAACGCGCGGCGGATCGCGGCGGCGTCCCCGCCCAGCAGGAACCGCTCCGGCAGCCACGGCAGCTGGAACAGCGCCATGTACCAGCTGCGCCGCCGCTGCGGCCAGTGCGCCAGCGCACGCTGGAAACAGCGCGGGTGCGGCAGGTTCATCACCACCAGCCGCTCGACCGGGCGGACGCGATTGATCGCGAGCATCCATGCGATCGCCCCGCCCCAGTCGTGCGCCACCAGCGTCAGCTTCGTCGCCCCGCTGGCATCGAACAGCGCCGCGGCATCGGCGACGATCCGGTCGGCGCTATAGTCGGCGACCTCGGGCGGGCGTGACGACGCGCCATAGCCGCGCTGGTTGGGGGCCCAGACGCGATAGCCCTTGGCCGCGAGCAGCGGGATCTGGTGGCGCCAGCTGTAATGAAGCTCGGGAAAGCCATGCAGGCACAGGGCCAGGTGATCGCCCTCGCCGGCCTGCGCGACCTCGAACGTCAGCCCGTTCGCCGCGACCTGCGCGATGCCGATGCCGCTCGCCGGATCGGGGGTCCAGCTCGGCTGGAACGCGCCCGGGGGCGTCATCCGACGGCCTTCCGGCTCAACTGCACCAGCGGCGCCACCGACGAATAATTCGGCACGTCGCCCTGCAGGTCCGCGTTGCGCGGCAGGCTCATCGCCTGCTGGAACGCCTCCATCGACGCGAAGTCCACGTGCACGATCGCGGAAAACGCCGGGTCGCCCGTCAGCCCGGCCAGCGCCAGATGCACCGTCAACCCCGTCACCGCATCGCCCCAGACCTCGTGGCACAGCGGGATGTGCGTGCCGGTGAAATAGTCCGCGTCGAACCGCGCATCGGCGGCATAGGGGTAGGCGATCGAAAGCGTGACCATGTCCTCATCCTTCATGATGTTCGGTTATATGCCGGAATGTGGCGGTCTGGCCGCTGCCGTTGATGATCGTCGCGCTCCCCGCGAACCGCCACATCGCTCTCCCCTGGCCCGCGCGATTCGCGGGTCCGGCGTTCAGCATAACTTCCGTTATGCGCGGATCACAAGGCCGCGATCACGACAGCCGCAGCGAATCGACCAGCAATTCCGCCGCGACCGCCGGCGCCGGTGTCAAACCACCCTCAATCCACGCCAGCAGGAACCCGCTGATCGCACCCGACAGCATCCCGACCGTCAATCGCGCGACGTGCCGGTCGGCACCGCGCGCCAGCACCTCGCGCATCGTGGCCAGCGCCGCCACCTGCTCACGGAACAGCGTGACCGCATTGGCGCCCGCCGACCCGTCCAGCAACGCCTGGTACAGGCGCGGCTGCGAGCTGATCCGTTCGAGCGCGAACCGCGACGTCGCGACATGCGCGTCGCGGATCGGCGTGCGGGCCAGCGCCAGCCGCTCGGCCAGCGCACGCTGCTCGACTAGGTCCCCGCGCAGCCGGTCGACCAGCAGCGCATCGACCCCGGAATAATGGCGATAGAAGGTCGGGCGGCCGACGCCGGCCTCCTGCGCGATCAAGCTGACCCCGATCGCCGAATATTCCATCCGCTCCGCCAACCGGCCCAGCGCCGCGTGCAACGCGGCGCGCGTCCTGCGCTGCCGCTCGTCCAGCCTGTCATGCGGTCCAACGGTCGCCATGGCATCGCATACGCTCACCGCCGCCCGCCCGCAAACCGGCCGGCAAAGATAAGATACACTTGTTCCATATGTGCGACGGTGTTAGCATCGTCGTGACGAGGCGCCCGCGACAAGGCGCTCGATAGTTGGGAGAGGAACAGCGATGTCGCTGAACAAATGGCGTATTCTGGCGTCTGCCGCCCCGTTCGTACTGGCCGTTCCGGCCCATGCGCAGGCACCTGCACCGGAGGCGCCCGCGCCGGCCGCACAGCAAGCCAGCGGCGGGCTTGAGGATATCGTCGTCACCGCGCAGCGCCGTGCCGAGAATATCCAGGACGTGCCGATCGCGATCACCGCCGCCGATGCCGATACGCTGGCGACCGCACGGGTCGAGAACGTCTCGAACATCCAGGCGATCAGCCCCAGCATCAGCTTCCGCGCGACGAACATCTCCACATCGTCCGCCAATGTCATCATTCGCGGGCTGGGCACCACCGGCAACAGCCGCAGCTTCGAAGGATCGGTCGGCGTCTTCATCGACGGCGTCTATCGCAGCCGTGCCGCCTCCGCGCTCCAGAACTTCCTCGACATCGACAACCTCCAGGTGCTGCGCGGGCCGCAGGGGACGCTGTTCGGCAAGAACACGACCGCCGGTGCGCTGCTGCTGACCTCCACCAAGCCCAGCCTCGACCGGACCGAGGGCCTGGTCGACCTCAGCTACGCCAATTACGAAACCGTGCTGGCGCGCGCGGCCGTATCGGTGCCGCTGAGCGATACGCTGTCGGTCCGCATCGCGGGCCTGGCGGGCAAGCGCGACGGTTTCTACAAGGATTCGACCACCGGCCGGTCGCTTAACAACGATTCCAGCCAGGCGGTGAAGGGTCAGTTGCTGTTCGAACCGAGCGCGGACCTGACGATCCGCCTGATCGGCGACTATGCGCATAGTTCGGGCGACTGCTGCTATGCGACCAGCGACTATATCAACGGCCCGACGCAGCCGCTGATCGACGCGCTGACCGTCGCCAACGGCCGCCGCGTACCGTCGCGTCGGCTGGAAGACTTCCAGGCTTCGCTCAGCGCGCCCAGCCTTCAGTCGATCGAGGATTACGGCGGCACCGCGCTGGTCAACATCGGCGTGGGCAACGGCGAGATCCGCTCGGTCACCGCGCTGCGCCGCTTCACCCTGCAACAGACCGATGCCGACGCCGATTTCTCCGGCGCCGACGTGCTGAACCTGGATGAAGGGTTCCGCAGCAAGTTCTTCTCGCAGGAACTGACCTATAACGGCAAGATCGAGGCGCTGAACGCCGACCTGGTCGTCGGCGGCTTCTTCTCCGACGAGCGGCTGACGATGAGCCGCAACCTGTACTGGGGGACGCAGGCGCAGACCTACTGGAACGTCGTGCTGGGCGGGGCGGGCCTGCCGGCGGGCACGGTGTCGGCGGTGAACGGGCGCGTCGCGACCGAGTTGATGGGCGGGCGTTCCAAATCCTACGCCGGCTTCGCGCATCTCGACGCGCGCCTGAACGACCGGTTCAGCGTGATCGGCGGCATCCGCTATTCGATCGAGGAGAAGCAGGGCGCGTTCCGCTACGGCTTCTACGATCCGCGCCCCAATGCGGTGTTCCGCGTGCTGGGCATCTCGCCCGGCCCGGGCTACGACCGGTCGACCACCGACAAGGCGTTCAGCGGCACCGTGGGTCTGCAATATCGCCCGGTCAACGACGTGATGCTGTACGCCACCTACAATCGCGGCTTCAAGGCGGGCGGCGTGAACATCGACGCCAATGGCGCCGGCACGCTGCTGAACAATCCGACGGAATTCGCGGCGCTGCCCGCGGCGGTGCAGGGCCTGATCCTGGCGGTCAACCCGGGCAGCACGGTCACCGCCCCGCTCAACCCGGTGTACAAGCCCGAAACGGTCAACGCCTATGAAATCGGCGGCAAATTCGAATATCTCGACCGCCGCGCCCGCACCAACATCTCGTTCTTCTACTACGACATCTCGAACGTGCAGGTGGCGCAGTTCGTCGGCCTGCGCTTCACCGTGCTCAACGCGCGGTCGGCGACCGACTACGGCGTGGAGATCGAGAACCTGTTCCAGCTGACGCCCGCGCTGACGCTGGGTCTGGACGGCACATGGCTGCCGCATGCGCAATATGGCGACGATCCGACGATCGATCCGGTACTGTCGGGATCGCGGTTCCGCTTCGCGCCGAAGTTCCAGGGCAATGCCACGATCAACCTCGACCAGCCGCTCAATGACGAAATCAACCTGACCGGCCGCGTGCAATATCAGTACAGCGGCAGCCAGCTGATCAACACCGCCTCGCTGGCGCAGCGCGGCGCGGTGCATGTGATCAACGCCAATCTCGGCCTGAAGCTGCGCTCGGGGCTGACCGTGGAGGCGTTCGGGCAGAACCTGACCAACGAAATCTACCCGACGCAGGCGTTCAACACCCCGCTGCAGACCGGGGACCAGAACGCCTATCTCGCCCCGCCGCGCACCTATGGCCTGCGCGTCCGGGCGTCGTTCTGAGCGGGAGGCGATCGATGGAAGCGTTCGACGTCAACCAGATCGCCGACCCGGTCCTGTACGGGGATCCGGCGCGGCTGCAGGCGTTCATGACGTGGCTGCGCACCGAACACCCCGTCGCCCGGGCGGAGCCGCCCGGGTTCCGGCCCTTCTGGGTGCTGACCCGTCACGCGCACATTCGCGAGGTGGAGCGGCGCGCGGACATCTTCAACGCCGGCCCGCGCAACACGCTGATGCCGATCGAGGTGGAGGAGATGAACCGCCAGTTCTTCGGGCTGGAGGCGGGCGTCGAATCGCTGGTGACGATCGACGGCGCGCGGCACCTGGAATTGCGCGCGATGACGCAGGATTATTTCCTGCCCAAGAACATCCGCCGGCTGGAAGCGATGGTCGACGGGCTGCCGGAGGACTTCGTCGGGCGGCTGCGCGGCTATCCCGACGGGCGCTGCGACGTCGCCGCCGATGTGGTGTTCTGGTATCCGCTGCGCGTCGCGATGACGATCCTCGGTATCCCGCCGGCGGACGAGGCGCGGATGCTCCAGCTGACGCACGAAATCTTCGGGGCGAGCGACCCGGCGGTGCGCCGCCCGGGGCTGACGATCGGCGAGCATCTGACCGCGGTGGTGCAGGAATATGGCGCCTTCTTCGCGGAGGTGAACGCGCGCAAGCTGGCCGATCCGCAGGACGACGTCGGCACGCTGATCGCGCGCGGGCTGGAGGGCGCACGCGACCTGACGCCGTCGGAACGGCTGGGCTATTACGTGATCGTCGCCACCGCGGGCCATGACACGACCGCCGCCTCGATCGTCGGGGGGATCACCGCGCTGATCGAGGATCCGTCGCTGATCGCGCGGCTGCGCGACGATCCGGCGCTGGTCAAGAGCTTCGCCAACGAGGCGATCCGCTATACCGCGCCGGTCAAGCATTTCTTCCGCACCGCGACGCAGGATTACACGATCGACGATATCGTGATCCGCGCGGGCGACCATGTGATGCTCAATTACGGCGCGGCGACCCGCGACGATGCGGTGTTCCCCGATGCGCAGCGGTTCGTCGCGGATCGCAGTCCTAACAATCACCTCGCCTTCGGCTATGGCCCGCACCAGTGCCTGGGGCAGTTCGTCGCCAAGCTGGAGATCGAGGCGTTCTTCCGCGCCTTCGCACGCAACGTCGCGTCGGTCGTGGCGGACGGCCCCGCATTGTACACGCAATCGGCGTTCGTCAGCGGGATCCGCAGCCTGCCGGTCCGGCTCGAGATGACGGGCGAGGCAGCGCGCGCCGCCCACTGACCGCGCGCGTCATCGCCGCTTGCCCCCACGGCGGTGCGTCATCAGGTCGGGGCGGGGCGGCAGCACCCAGCCGGCGGGCGGTTCCACGCGCTGCCGGCTGGTGCCCAGCCCCATGCTGCCGGGGCGCTGGCGTTCCAGCCCGTGTGTGTCGGCGGCGGCGGCCTGTTCGTCGCTGGCGCCGCCACGGATCAGGTTGATGCGATCGCGCAGCCGCCGCGCCTCCTCGAAATCCAGCGCCGCGGCGGCGGCCTCCATTTGCGCGTGCAGCGCGGCGATATCCTCGGTCATGCCGCATCAACGCACCATCTGCGCGATCGGTGCGCCTGAGAACCGTGCTAGGCCGAAACGCGATGACGGCCCCTGCCACGATCGATTCGCTGCGCCACGCGCTCCACGCCGGGCAACACGCCGCGGCGGCGCGCGATGCCGAACGGCTGCTGGCGGCCAGCCCGGACGATATCGACCTGCTGGAAATCGCCGCCATCGCCGCGGAGGCGGGCGGCGATCGCGCGCGCGCCGAACGCCGGCTGCGCCATCTGGTGGCGATCGCCCCCGATGCGCTGTGGGCGCGCGACGATCTGGCGCATTTCCTGCTGCGCCACGGTCGCGCCGATGAAGCCGAGGCGGTGGCGCGCGACGCCATCGCGCTCGCCCCCGACGCCCCGGCCGCGCACGCCTTCATCGGCCAGCGGATGATCCAGCGCGAGGCGCTGGTGGAAGGTGCGTGGCACCTGCGCACCGCGCGGCGCCACCTGCCCGCCGCGGAGGCGGCGCAGCTGGCGCGGGCGCTGGGCCGCGCGCTGCTGCGGTTGGGCGAACCGCAGGAGGCCGCCGCGCTGGCGCGCGAGGCGCTGGCGGCGGCGCCCGCGTCGCTTGATGCCGCGACGCTCGCGACCGAGGCGGCCGAGCAATCGGGCGATGCCGCCGCGGCCGAGGCGGCCTTTGCCCATGCCGAACGGATCGCCGCCGCGACGGGGCGCGACGTCGCCTTGCTGGGCGCGCGCGTGCTGGCGATGGGGGCGCGCTGGCGCGAGGCCTTGGCGCGGCTCGACCGGCTGCCCGACGATGCCGGCGGCGCCGCGCTGCTGCTGCGCGGGCGGCTGCGCGACCGCGCGGGCCGGCATGAGGCGGCGTGGCGCGATATCGTGGCGGGCAAGGCGCGGCTGGCCCGCCCCTATGACCGGGACGTGGTGGAGCGGCAGTTCGCGCAGCAGCGCGCCTGGCCAGCCGCCCTGCCCGCCGCCCCGCTGCGCCCCGACGTCGCGCAACCCGTGTTCATCATGGGGATGCCGCGATCGGGCACGACGCTGCTGGAACAGATCGTGTCGGCGCATCCCGATATCCATGCCGGCGGCGAGCTGCCGTTCGTGGCGGAACTGCGCGCCTTCGCTCACGGGCTGCTCGGCACCGACGTGCCGCTGCCGGTCGCGGTGGCGCGACTGCGGATCGCCGACCGGCATCACCTGCCCGCCCTGTTCCGCGACTTCTACCTCGCGCGAGCCCGGCAATACGGGCTGGACGGCGGCGCACGGCTGTTCACCGACAAGATGCCGCTGAACGAGGTCGACGCCCCACTGATCCGCCTCGCCTTCCCCGACGCGCCGCTGCTGCTGATGCGCCGCCACCCGCTCGACACATTGGTGTCGGTGATGGCGCACGACATGACGCACGGCGCGAACTGCGCCTACCGGCTGGAGGATGCCGCGCATCATCTCGCGGGCGTCTCCGACGTCGTTGCCGACTATCGCGACCGGCTCGGCATCGCGCCGCTCATCGTCCGCTATGAGGATCTGGTGACCGACCCGGAGACGCAGGTCGCGCGGGTGATGGCCGCGATCGGGCTGCCGCCGCACCCGGCACAGCGCGATTTCCACCGCCAGTCGCGCCACGCCCCCACGCCCAGCCATGCGCAGGTGCGCGAGCCGCTGCACGCCCGCGCGGTCGAACGCTGGCGCCCCTACGCCGCCGCGCTGGCGCCGATCGTGCCGGTGGTCGCCGCCGCGCTGGAACGGGGCGGCTATACCGCCTGATGCCGCGCGGTCAGACGCGCAGATACCAGCCGCGCTTGTCCATATAGGCGATCGGATACCAGACGATCGCGACGAAGATCGCCACCGGCACCAGCGCCGCCGCCTGCGTGCCCACCGCCGGGGCCAGCCAGCGGAACGGCAGCTGGATCGCATCGCCGGTCAGGATGATCGACGCCAGATCGTGCAGCACATAGGCCGCGATCGCGTTGCGCCCGAAACTGCCGAACAGGTCGCCCTTCGTCGCCGGGCGGTCGTCGCGATCGAACCAGCCGTGGAACACCCCCAGCAGCGCCACCGTCAGCCCGGTGGACAACAGCACGAAGCTGCTGGTCCACAGGTTCTTGGCGATCGGGAACACCAGCCCCCACACCAGCCC
>NZ_LSJO01000070.1:0-13902 GCF_001556735.1 Sphingomonas sp. CCH9-F2
GACCATGACCGCGCGCACCGATCAGGTGCGCACGATCCGCGACGCGCGCGATGCGACCGTCGATGCGGTCGGCGATGCGCCGGGCGCGACGGAGGCGCTGATCGCGACCGGGCGGCTGGCGGCGTTCCGCTGCGCCTATGGGCGCATCGCCGAGCGCGACGGCGCGGTCACGATCGACCCCGCTTGCGCCCGCGCGCTGGGGGTCGGCGCGGGGGACGCGATCAGCTGGATCGGGCGGCTGTGACGATGCTGCGCGAGATCAACTTCGACGGGATCGTCGGCCCCAGCCACAATTACGCGGGCCTCAGCCCCGGCAACCTGGCGGCGACCAGCAACGCCGGCACGATCGCGCATCCCCGCGCGGCGGCGTTGCAGGGGGTGGCAAAGATGCGCGAGAACCTGGCGCTGGGGCTGGTGCAGGGCGTCTTCGTGCCTCCTGCGCGCCCCGACCATCGCTGGCTCGCGGCGCTCCACACCGACTATGCCGATGCCGATGCGGTGATGAAGGCGCGTGCGCTGTCCGCCTCGTCGATGTGGGCGGCCAATGCCGCGACCGTTTCCCCCGCCGCGGATGCAGCCGACGGGCGTTGCCATCTGACGGTCGCCAACTTGCTGACCATGCCGCATCGCAGCCACGAATGGCCCGCGACGCTGGCGCAGCTGCGGCTCGCCTTCGCCGATCCGGCCTTCGCCGTCCACGATGCCGTGCCCCCGCCGTTCGGTGACGAAGGCGCGGCCAACCATATGCGGCTGGCCGCGACCCACGATGCCCCGGGGATCGAGGTGTTCGTCTATGGCGAGGGCGGCGGCCCATTCCCTGCGCGTCAGCATGTCGAGGCGAGCCGCGCGGTCGCGCGCGCGCACCGGCTGGATGCCGGCCGCGTCCTCTACGTCCAGCAATCGCCCGAGGCGATCGCGGCGGGCGCGTTCCACAACGATGTCGTCGCGGTGGCCAACGAACGCATCCTGCTGACGCACGAACAGGCGTTCGCCGATCGCGACGGCTTCTACGGGGCGTTGCGCGCGATCATGCCGGACGTGGAGATCGTCGAGGTGCCCGCCGCGGAGGTATCGCTGGCCGATGCGATCGGCTCCTATCTGTTCAACGCCCAGCTGGTGACCCCGCCGGACGGCACAACGACGCTCATCGTCCCCGGCGAGGCGCAGGGCCACCCGCGTGTGTGGCGTTGGTTGCAGGCGCATATCGCGGGCAATGGCCCGATCCGCCGCGTCGAGGTGGTCGACGTGCGCGAATCCATGGCCAATGGCGGCGGGCCGGCGTGCCTGCGGCTGCGCGTGGTGTGCGATCCCGCGACGGTCGATCCGCGCTTTCTGGTGGACGACGCGAAGCTGGACCGGATCGCGGCGGTGATCGAGTCGCACTGGCCGGAAGCGATCGCCCCGGAGGCGATCGGCAATCCTGCGCTGGTCGCGCATGTCGAGTACGCGCGCGCGACGCTGCTGGAGGCGCTGGACCTGACTGCGCTGCTGTAGCGGCATTGCTGTCGGGTAAATTGACAGTTAACCAGGTCGGCCATGCCGCAATCCACGCGATTCAGCCATTGGCACGGCTCGTGCGTTATCCCCGGCATGATCCGCCGTATCGCCCGCCTGTTCGTCATCAAGACCAAGTTCGAGGCGTTTTTGGTGATCTATGCGCTCGCTACCGGCGCGGTGGAGCGCGGGTTCGCCTATATGCGGATGATGCCGGGCGTGCAGGGCAAAATCCTGTTCCTCGCCTGTACCGCTGCGGTGTTTATGGCGGGCGCCAAGATCCTCGATGCGGTGGACATGGAGGCGGAACGCGGCGACCCGCTGTGATCGCCATGGCGTTGCCGCAGATGCGAACAGCGCTTGATATGTTGTAACGTTCCGGTAGACAGCGCCCATAAAGGGAGTTGTCCATGAAATCCGTTCTGCTTGCCACGCTGGCGCTCGCCCCGCTGGTCGCCGCGCTTCCCGCCGCCGCCCAGACGAGCGACGCCGCACCCGCCCCGTCGCGCGTCAGCGATCCGCATCGATCGGACGATATCATCGTTACCGCCCCGCTGCGCCAGAGCGAGGCGGACGTGCTGCAGGGCACGTCGGTGCTGACCGGCGAAGAGCTGACGCGGCAGCTGCGACCGACGATCGGCGAGACGCTGGCGCGGTTGCCCGGCGTATCGGCATCGTCGTTCGGCCCCAATGCCTCGCGCCCGATCCTGCGCGGTTTCCAGGGCGATCGCATTCGCGTGCTGACGGACGGCATCGGTTCGATCGACGTATCGAACACCTCGGTCGATCACGCGGTCATCATCGATCCGCTGCTGGCCGAGCGTGTCGAGGTACTGCGCGGTCCGGCGGCATTGCTGTACGGTTCGTCGGCGGTCGGCGGCGTGGTCAACGCGGTCGACACGCGCATCCCGCGGCGTCTGCCCGACAATGGCTATCGCCTTGATGCGATCGGCACCTACGGCAGTGCCGCGAACGAGCGCTCGGTGGGCGGCGCGGCGGATGCGACCGTGGCAGGTCCGCTGGTCCTGCACGTCGATGGCTCCTATTTGAAGTCGGACGACCTGCGCACCGGCGGCTACATCCTGTCGCGCGAGGCGCGCCGGGCGGCGCTGGCGTCGGCGGCGCTGCCGGCCGATCCGGACGATCCCATCGATTTCGCGGCCAATGCCGCGCTGCGCGGCAAGCTGCCCAACAGTGCGGCCGAGACATGGACCGCGGGCGCCGGCGCGTCGATCATCACCGACGGCGGGATGCTGGGCGTCTCCTATGGCCATTACGACAGCCTGTACGGCGTGCCCGTCCGCTATGCGACCGCGCCGGGCCAGGAGCAGGAGGCACCGCGGCTCGACGTGGTCCAGAACCGCTACGACCTGCGCGCCGAAGTCACCCCGCAGGGCAGCGTGATCGAGGCGATCCGCCTGCGCGCCGCGCACGCCAGCTACCGCCACTTCGAACTGGAAGAGGACGGCGCGGTCGGCACCGCTTTCTACAACAAGGGGCTGGAAGGTCGGCTGGAGGTCGTCCAGGCCAAGCGCGGCGGCTGGCAGGGGGCGAGCGGCGCGCAATATTTCAGCCGCGCCTTCAACGTCGTCGGTGACGAGGCATTCCTGCCGCGCAACAACACCGAGCAGACCGGCCTGTTCACGCTGCAACAATATGACAACGGCCGGTTCAAGGCCGAAGGCGGCGTACGCTACGAACACACGCTGCAGACCGCCCAGCCCTCCGGCGCGGATCGCTTCTTCACCGGGCAGCGGACCTTCGACAGCTGGTCCGGCTCGATCGGCGGCTCCTATGCGTTCAGCGACGGCTTCCGCCTCGGCCTCAACGGCTCCCGCACGGGCCGCGCGCCGTCGGCGGAGGAGCTGTTCGCCAACGGGCCGCATGCGGGCACCCAGGCCTATGAACTGGGTAACCCCGATTTCCGCACCGAAACGTCGTGGGGGATCGAGGCGACGCTGCACGCACACAGCGACGTGTTCAGCCTCGATGCCTCGGCCTACTACAACTGGTTCGACAATTACATCTACGAAGCGCAGGTCGATCCCGCGACCTGCGTGACCGCGGCGGGCGGCGACATCGAACTGCCCTGCTTCCAGTATCAGCAGGCCAAGGCACGTTATTACGGGTTCGAGGCGGACGCATCGGCCCGGCTCGGCACGATCGGCACGCACACGATCACCGCGGACCTGATGGGCGATTACGTCCACGCCAATGTCGTCGATCGCGGCCCGGTGCCACGCATCCCGCCGCTGCGGCTGCTCGGCGGGCTGGAGGCACGCGGCGACACCACGACCGGCCGGGTCGAGGTGGAGCGCGCCTTCCCGCAGACGCGCCTGTCCGCGTTCGAGACGCGCACCGATGGCTATACGATGGTCAACGCCTCGCTGGCGTGGAAGCCGTGGGGCGGCAGCGACCGCCGCAGCCTGCTGCTGTCCGCCAACAACATCTTCGACGTGGAGGCGCGCCGCCATTCCAGCGTGCTGAAGGACTTCGCGCCGCTGGCCGGGCGCGACATCCGGGTGACGCTGCGCATGGGTATCTGACCCTTCGCGAACGTCCGGGGTCGCATCGGACGCCCGTCGCGCCTCATCGGGGTGCGGCGGGCGTTCGTGGTTTCAGGGCCTGGCGCGCCGCGATCAGATGGGGCCTGGACGCAAAAAAGCCGGGCCATTTCTGACCCGGCTTCCGCCCGCATCCTCGCGGAAAACTTTGGCGCGCCCGGAACGATTCGAACGTCCGACCCTCAGATTCGTAGTCTGATGCTCTATCCAGCTGAGCTACGGGCGCGTTGTGGAGCGGCGCTGTTAGACGGCGAATCGGAGGGGCGCAAGTGCGTTGCGTCATTTTTCTTCACCGCCTACGCCGTTTTCATGAACCGCTTGCCGCTTCGCCCGCTCGCCCCCGTGCTGGTCGCCATCCTGTTCGCCGGATGCGCCGCCGATTCCGCCGTCTATCCCTCGCTCGCGCCGCGTGCGGCCGAGAAAACGGGGTTCGAGGAGCCGGAGACGGCACCGGCACCCCTGGTCGCCGATCCCGCCTTGGATGCACGCATCGCGGCGGCGACGGCGAAGCGTGAGGGGGCGGCGCGGGCGTTCGACACGGCGGCGACGCGCGTGGAGCGGCTGGCGCGGGCGGCGCAGGGCGCGGCGGCGGGGAGCGACCGATGGCTGGACGCGCAGACCGCGCTGGCCGAGCTCGATTCGCTGCGCGCCGCACACGGCGAGGCGGTCGGCGAGCTGGAGGATCTGGCGGCACAGCGCGCGCAGGCGCTGCTGCCCGCCTATCCCGCGCTGGAAAGGGCGCGCGCCGAGGCGCAGGAGGCCGCTGTTGCGCAGACCGGGCGTATCGACGCGCTCACCCGCGCGCTGGCGCCCGCGTGACGCCCGCTACGACATCAGCGGCGGCTTGACCGGCCGGGCGATGCGATAGCGGATGTGGTGGCGCAGCGGGTCGCCGCGCGCCATGTCGGGATGGTCGAAATCGCCGCCCGGATCGCGCAGCATCCCCAGCCGCTCCATCAGCCCTCGGCTGCGCCAATTGGCCGGCACCGTCACCGCGGTCGCCGCCGGGGCATCGAGATTGCGCCAGCCCCACGACAGGCTGGCGCGCGCGGCCTCCAGCGCCAGCCCCTGCCCCCATGCGTCGCGCGCCAGCCGCCAGCTGATCTCCAGCTCGCCGGCGATCGGCGTGCCCTTCCGCCCGCGCTTGAGCCCGCAGAACCCGATGAAGGCGCGGTCGCTGCGCCGTTCCAGCGCCCAGAAGCAATGGCCGTGGCGCGCCTGCGATTCGGTCATCCGGTCCTTCAGCCGGCGGCAGTCCGCCATGCTGTCGGGCGGGCCGAGGTAGCGCATGACCCGGCATCCTGCCCCATCGCATAGAGCGAGGCGACGTCCGAGCGGCGCCACGGGCGCAGGATCAGGCGACGGGTGCCGATCATGCCGGGCGGTCGATGGCGTAGGTGACGCTGGCACGCAGCGGATCGCCGTCGGGACTGGCGGGGTGATCGAAGTCCATGGCGGGCAGATGGCGCATCCCCAGTCGCTGCATCAGCCGCCGGCTGCCCGCATTGATCGACGCGGTGATCGCGACGATGCGCGGTTCGCGGCGCTGCGCCCAGGCCCAGTCGATGCACGCGACCGCGGCCTCGTGCGCATAGCCCTGCCCCCAGCTGTCGGTGGTCAGCATCCAGCCGATCTCCAGCTCGCCCGCGATCGGCGTGTCGGGGGCGCCCGGCTTCAGCCCGCAGAAACCGATCGTCCGCCCGTCGGCGCGGCGCACCACCGCGCGGAAACCCAGCCCGTCCGCACGATAGGCGGCATGGCGCGCGATCGTCGCGTCGCTGGCGGCGGTATCCTTGACCGGGCCGAGCTGCGCCATGACTGCCGGGTCCGCCCACATCGTGTGGAGCGGTGCGCGGTCCGCCGGCTCCGGCCAGCGCAGCAGCAGGCGCGGGGTTTCGATCACGCCCCCATCAGCCGCGCGGCATGGGCCGCGTGATAGGTCAGCACGCCCGAACAGCCCGCGCGCTTGAACGCCAGCAACGTTTCCAGCACCATCGCGTCGCGATTCGCCGCGCCGGCGGCCACCGCGGCCTCGATCATCGCATATTCGCCGGACACCTGGTACGCGAACACCGGCACCGCGAACCGGTCCTTCACCTGCCGGATGATATCCAGATACGGCAGACCGGGCTTCACCATCACGCTGTCCGCGCCCTCGGCAAGGTCCAGCGCCACCTCGCGCAGCGCCTCCTGCGCATTGGCGGGATCCATCTGATAGGTCTTCTTGTCGCCTTTCAGCAGCCCGCGGGTGTTCACCGCGTCGCGGAACGGGCCGTAGAAGGCCGAGGCATATTTGGCGGCGTAGGACATGATCTGGACGTTGACGAACCCCTCATCCTCCAGCGCGGCGCGGATCAGGCCGATGCGCCCGTCCATCATGTCGCTGGGTGCGATCACATCCGCCCCGGCGCGCGCCTGGTTAAGGCTTTGCGCCACCAGCGCCTCGACCGTGGCATCGTTCAGGACGTAGCCCGAGTCATCGACCAGCCCGTCATGCCCGTGCGCGGTATAGGGATCGAGCGCCACGTCGGTCAGCACGCCGATATCGGGCACCGCATCCTTGATCGCACGGGTGGCGCGGCACATCAGATTGTCGGGATTGGCGGCCTCCGCGCCGTCGTGGCTGCGGCGATCGTGCGGGGTATTGGGGAACAGCGCGAGGCACGGGATGCCGAGGTCGCGCGCCTCCTTCGCCCGGGCGACGATGCCGTCCAGCGACCAGCGCGACACGCCCGGCAGCGTGGCGATCGGCTCCTCCACCCCCTGCCCGTCGGTCACGAACAGCGGCCAGATGAGGTCGGCCGGGGTCAGCGTGTTTTCGGCGTGAAGGCGGCGGCTCCAGCCGGAGGCGCGGGTGCGACGCAGGCGGAGTGCGGGATAGGCGGCGGTCATCCCGCGGCTTTCCCGCATCGCGCGCGCCGGTGCAAGCGTTACGGGTCCGAAACCGCCGATCATGCGTTGCGCCAGCCATGAGGGAAATCCGTTCCGCCGCCCTGATCGTCAACGCGCAGTCGCGCCGCGGGCGCAAGCTGTTCAAACATGCCTGTCGCCGGCTGCGCGACCTGCCGTTCAAGGTATCGCCGCATGCGGTGAAGAACCCCGCGCACCTCGACCGCACCGTTCGCCAGGCGCTGGAGGCGAAACCCGATCTGGTGATCCTGGGCGGCGGTGACGGGACGATCAGCGGGCTGGTCGACCTGCTGGTCGGGCATGACGTGGTGCTGGGCGTGCTGCCGTTGGGCACCGCCAACAGCTTCGCACGGACGCTGGGCCTGCCGCTCGACATCGACGGGGCGATCGACGTGCTGGCCAGCGGCGTTCCCCAACGCATCGACCTGGGGATGATCGACCGGGATTATTTCGCCAATTGCGCCGCAATCGGCATCAGCCCGCAGATCGCCGAAACCGTGCCGCACAAGCTGAAGAAGGTGGCGGGGCGCGTCGGCTATCTCGGCTGGGCGGCGTACCAATTGGGCAGGTTCCGCCCCTTCACCCTGTTCGTCGACGACGGCAGCGGCGAGAAGGAATTGCGCGTGGTGGAGGTGCGCATCTCGAACGGTCCCTATCACGGCGGCACCTGGCTGGTGGACGAAGCGTCGGTGACCTCCGGCCTTATCGTCGTGCAGGCGGTGCGCGGCCATTACAAGCGGCGGCTGGTGACGAACTGGGCGTGGAGCTTCCTTGGGCGGCCCGAACGGCATCACGATACGGTCAGCTTCACCGGCACATCGATCCGGGTGCGCACCGACCCGCCGCTGCCGATCTCGATCGACGGGGAAGTGCTGGCGCATACCCCCGTCACCGCGCATGTCGCGCCCGGGGTGATCGAGGTAATGGTGCCGCGCGCGGCGGGGTGACCCCGGCGCCTCACGCGGTCGGCTTCATCGCGCCGGCCGGCTCGACATCGGCGTGACTGCGCTCCTCGCACTCATGATCGTCGGGGACGACCAGCGCGCCCTTTCGCCACGTCCCGCGGGCGTAATAGAGCAGCGAGAGCGACATGCTGCTGAACAGGCTGACCGGAAAGCTCCACCACAGCGCATCGACGCCCAGCGCGGGATGGAGCAGCGCCACCACCCCCAGCCGGATCGGGAACATCGCGACGAACAGAATCGCGAGCGGCCCCCAAACCGCACCGTTGGCGCGCACCGTGCCGAACACCACCATCGTCACGCCGAACAGCACGAACGCCCAGGTGACGATGTGGTTGATATGCCGCGCGATCGGCAGTGCGGCGCTGTCGGCGCCGACGAACAGCGACAGGATCGCACGGTCGAACACCAGCGACAGCGCGATCGCCGCGCCGGTCAGCAGCAGGTTGAACAGGATGCCCGACCGGGTGATCGCGCCCACCCGGTCCCAGCGGCCCGCGCCGATATTCTGCGCGGTCATCGCGCTGACCGCTGCGCCGATCGCCATCGCGGGCATCTGGATATAGGTCCAGATCTGCTGCGCGATGCCGTAGGCGGCGGTCACCTCCACGCCGTTGCGGTTGACCAGCCCGACCATCGCCAGCCCCGCGCCGGAGATGACCAGCATCTGCGCGCCGATCGGCAATCCCTTCGACACGATCAGCCGGGTCAGCGCGCGTTCGGGCAGCAGGTAGCGCCACTCCGCACCGCGCAGCCGCAACGGCACGTCGCGGTAGTACAGGTAGCCGAGCAGCACCGCGCAGGAGATCAGGTTTGCCACCAGCGTCGCCGCGGCGGAGCCGGCGATCCCCCACGCCGGCGCCGGCCCCAGCCCGAGGATCAGCACCGGGTTGAGCGACGAATCGAGCACCACCGACAGGACCATGAACCACAAAGGCGTCAACGAATCGCCGATCCCGCGCAGCCCCATGAACACCAGCACCAGCAGCATCGACGGCGGCAGGCTGAGGAAGATGACGCGCAGATAGGCCAGCGCCTCGTCATAGGCGCGGCCCGGCGTCGCCAGCAGCGTCAGTATCTCCGGAGCGAAGACATAGCCAGCGATCGCGGTGACGACCGACGCCGCCAGCACCAGCCCGACCGCCGAGCCGAACGCGCGCCGCGCGCCCTCCACGTCGCGGCGCCCCCAGCTTTGCCCGACCAGGATCGTCGCGGCCATGCCGAAGCCGAACACCATCCCGAACATCAGGAACATGATGATATTGGCGTTGCTGGTCGCGGCCAGCGCGTCCTCGCCCAGGAAGCGCCCGACCCAGATCGTGTTGATCGAGCCGTTGAGCGATTGCAGGACGTTCGACCCCAGCGTGGGCAGCGCGAACGCCAGCAGCGTCGGCGCGATGGCCCCGGACGTGAGATCGCGGCCGCTTCGCTGGGGCCGCGAATGTTGCGAATGTTGAGGCGCTGGCATTGTATCCGTCATCTCCACGCCTCACCGCTCGTCGTCATCGGCACCACCACGGATGTGGCACGACGGATGGGCCGTAGGACAGTTCCGCCGTGGTGGCGAGGGTTGCGCGCTGCAACCATGGGCTCCGGCCTTCGCCGGAGCCCATGGCGAGCGAACCGCCGCCGCAAACGCCGCCGCGTTCCGGCGCAGGCCGGAAGCCAGGGTGACGGAACGTAACGGCCACCGCCCGCCGCAACCCTGTCCCCCAACCTAAGCCGGAGGACGCGGTTTACCCCAACCGCGCCAGCGCGGCGGTGAAGCGCTCGGCGTCGGCGGATTTTTCCGCATGGTCGGCGCGCGCCTTTTCCACCGCCTCGGGCTTGGCGCGTTCGACGAAGCTGGCGTTGCCGAGCCGGCCGGCGAGTGCGTCGCGCTCCTTCTCCGCCGCGGCCAGCGACTTGGTCAACCGCGCGCGTTCGGCGTCGAGGTCGATCACCCCGTCCAGCGCGAGCGCGAACGTCTCCGCGCCCCACAGGATCGGGGCGCGCGCGCCGCTCGCCTCACCCGCGGTCAGCGTGACGCGCGCCAGCCGCTCGACATAGGGCGCGATATCGGCGGGCACCGCACCCGCGCCGGTGTGGAGCGCGATCTTCGCGCCCGGCGGCACGTTCAGTTCGGCGCGCGCGGCGCGGACGCTCTCGACCAGTTCGATCAGCCGCTCGACCGCGCGGACCGCCGCCGGATCGAGCGCGCGCGCATCGGGCATCGGCCATTGCGCGACGATCAGCTCATGTTCGCGCCCGGTTTCCTTGGGTGCCAGCGCGTGCCACAATTCCTCGGTGATGAACGGCATGAACGGGTGGAGCAGGATCAGGATCTGGTCGAGCACCCAGCCCGCGACCGCCTTCGTCTCGGCGTCGATATTTCCTTTGATCAGTTCCAGATACCAATCGCAGAAGCGGCTCCACACGAACTGGTAGATGGCGTTGGCTGCGGCGTCGAAGCGATAGTCGGCCAGCGCGAGGTCGACCGCCTGCACCGTCGCGACCGTTTCCGCGACGATCCATTTGTTGACCGCCAGCGTCGCGGCGGGCGGCTCGATCGTGTCGGCGCCGCCGATGCCGTTGGCTTGCGCGAAGCGGCTGGCGTTCCACAGCTTGGTCGCGAAGTTGCGATAGCCCTCGACCCGCTTCTCATCCATCTTGATGTCGCGGCCCTGGCTTTCCATCGCCGCCATGAAGAAGCGCAGCGCATCGGCGCCGTAGGTGTCGATCAGGCCGAGCGGATCGACGGTATTCCCCTTCGACTTCGACATTTTCGCGCCGTCCGCCGCGCGGACGAGGCCGTGGAGGTAGAGCGTGCGGAACGGCACGTCCTTCATGAAGTGGATGCCCTGCATCATCATGCGGGCATCCCAGAAGAACAGGATGTCGAAGCCGGAGATCAGGACGTCGTTGGGGTAGCGGCCGCCGAGCGTCGCGTCGCCGTCCTCGGGCCAGCCCATCGTCGCGAACGGCCAGAGCGCGGAAGAGAACCAAGTGTCGAGGACGTCGGGGTCGTGCCAGAGATACACTGCCACTTGCCCTTCATCGGCGAGCATCATGTTGATCGCTGCAGTTTGACTATCAGTCACTACGACCTTGCGACCACCGTAGGGAAGGTAATCCTCTGCGGCAGTCTGAGCGTCCGTGCTGTCCGTTGCCACAAACGGCAAAGGCACGTCGTAGTGAAGTTCATCGCCAATTAAACTTGGACCATACCACGCCGGAATTCGGTGTCCCCACCACAATTGCCGCGACACGCACCACGGCTGGATATTCTCCATCCAGTTGAAGAAGGTCTTTTCCCACGTCTTGGGCACGATCCGGATCGCGCCGGACCGCACCGCCTCGATCGCGGGCTTGGCGAGCGTCGCGGCGTCGACATACCATTGGTCGGTCAGCCACGGTTCGATGATCACGCCAGAGCGGTCGCCATAAGGCGTCTGGATCGTACGGTCCTCGACACGGACCAGCGCGCCCACCGCCTCCAGCCGCTCGACGATCGCCTGGCGCGCGGCGAACCGCTCCATCCCGACCAGGTCGGCGGGGATCAGCCCGTCGGCGGTCTGGCACACATGCGCCTTGGCATCGAGCATGTTGAGCATGTCACGCGCCTCGATCCCGGCGCGGCGGCCGACCTCGAAGTCGTTGAAGTCATGCCCCGGTGTGATCTTCACCGCGCCCGATCCCAGTTCGGGGTCGGCATGGTCGTCGGCGACGATCGGGATCAGCCGGCCGGTGATCGGCAGGCGCACGTTCTTGCCGATCAGCGCGGTATAGCGCGCGTCCTCGGGATTCACCGCGACGGCCATGTCGGCCAGCATCGTCTCGGGCCGGGTCGTCGCGACCTCGATATGCCCCGATCCGTCCTCCAGCGGGTAGCGCAGGTGCCAGAACTTGCCGGCCACCTCGCGCGTCTCAACCTCCAGGTCGCTGATCGCGGTGCCGAGGCCCGGATCCCAGTTGACCAGCCGCTTGTCGCGATAGAGCAGCCCCTGATTGTACAGGTCGACGAACACCTTCAGCACCGCCTTGCTGAAGCCCTCGTCCATGGTGAACCGCTCGTTCGCCCAGTCCATCGAACAACCCAGCCGGCGCAACTGGCCGGTGATCTGCCCGCCGCTCTCGGCCTTCCACTCCCATACTTTCGCGACGAATTCGTCGCGGGTGAAATCGGTGCGCTTTTCGCCCCGGGCGCCCATCTGGCGCTCGACCACCATCTGCGTCGCGATGCCGGCATGGTCGGTGCCGACCACCCACAAGGCATCCTTGCCCTTCAGCCGCGCATGGCGGGTCAGGATGTCCTGCAACGTATTGTCGAGCGCGTGGCCGATGTGCAGCGAGCCGGTGACGTTGGGCGGCGGGTTGACGATCGTCCACGGTTCCGCCCCCGGCCGGTCGGGACGGAACAGCCCCTTCTCCTCCCAATGGCGGTACCAGCGGGCTTCGATGGCGGCGGGGTCGAATGTCTTGGCGAGTTCGGTCATGGGACGGGTCCATAACGAACCCGTCCCGGCTGCGAAAGTCGGGGGGTGTAGCCGATCCTAGCGCGTTACTGCGCGCCCTTCGTCCAGCGATCCATCCAGCCGATCACCTCGCCATACCATTGGCGCGAATTCTTCGGCTTGAGCACCCAATGGTTCTCGTTCGGGAACACCAGCAGGCGCGAGGGGATGTCCCGGCGCTGGAGCGCGGTGAAGGCGGCGATCCCCTGCGTATAGGGAATGCGGAAGTCCTTTTCGCCGGTGATGACCAGTTGCGGCGTCTTCCACTTGTCGACGTAGTTGACCGGGTTCCACTTCTCGAACGCGGCGGGGTCCTCGAAATAGGCCTTTCCGCCATGTTCCCATTCGTCGAACCACAGCTCCTCGGTTTCATAGGCCATGGCGCGCGCGTCGAACACGCCGTCGTGCTGGACGATGCACTTGAACCGGTCGGGCCAGCGCCCCTCGATCCAGTTCATCATGTAGCCGCCGTAGCTGGCGCCGAGCGCGCAGGCGTTGTTCGCGTCGAGCCAGTCGAACTTCGCGGTCGCCGCGGCCAGCCCCTTTTGCAGATCCTCGAGCGGCCAGCCGCCCCAGTTGCTGCGGATCGCGTCGGTGAATGCCTGTCCGTACCCGGTCGAGCCGTGGAAATCGACCGCGACCAGCCCGTAGCCCGCACCCGCGAACACCGCCGGGTTCCAGCGGTACGACCAGCTGTCGTTGCTCGAACCCTGCGGCCCGCCATGGACCATGAAGGCGATCGGCAGCTTGCCGGTCGCGCCGAACGGGCGGACGGCATAGCCCCAGACGGTGTCGTCGTTCGCGCCCTTGAAGCTGAAGCGTTCGACCGTGGGCATGTCCACGCCCGCCAGCTTGGTCGCGTTGACATTGGTCAGCCGCAGCGGCGCGGCGCCGGGCGTTCCGGCGACGCGGTAGAAATCGCCCGGCGCGGTCAGGCTGTCGATCGCGACGATCACGCCCTTCGGCCCCACCGCCACCGCGCCGACGTGCCCGCCCTGCGTCAGCCGCGTCGCCTGCCCGGTCTGCGCATCGACGCGGAACAGCGGCACGTCCTGCACATCCTCCGCCGTGACGTAGAGTGCGCGCGAATCGGGCGCCCACTGGATCGACCCCACCGACCGATCCCAGCGCTCGGTCAGCGAGGTGAGCTTGCCGGTGCGCAGGTCGCGGATCGTCAGGACATAGCGGTCCGCCTCATAGCCCGGCCGGCGCATCGCCAGATAGGCCAGCTTCGTCCCGTCCGGCGATACCGCCGGCTGGGTGTCGGTGGCCTTGTTGACGGCGGTGAGGTTGGTCGGCGGCGCGCTGCCGTCCGCGGGGGTGGAGAAGATGTCGAGGTTGGTCGACAGCGGCTCGATCCGCCCCGCCTCGCGCAGCGCGAAATAGAGCGTGCGGCCGTCCGCGCCCCACGCCACTTCCTCCCCGCCGCCGAACGGCTTCGACGGCGTGTCGCCGACCAGCGCGCCGGTCACCGCCACG
>NZ_LSJO01000700.1:0-993 GCF_001556735.1 Sphingomonas sp. CCH9-F2
TCGCTGGACCAGGCGATCACGCCAAGCGGCACCGAGCGGCTGGACCAGCTGTTGGTGCGCACGCCCTATTTCAGCTCCGGCGACCTGTTCGGCGACGGCGCGATGGAAGACCTGCTGGGGGCGCTGCGCGACCGCTACGATCATATCGTGCTCGATCTGCCGCCGATCGTCGGGCTGGCCGATGGCCGGTTCCTGGCGGTGCTGGCGGATGCCACCGCGCTGTGCGTCCGCTGGGACTCGACCCCGCCGGCGGCGGCCAGTTCCGCGCTGCAATCGCTGCAAGGCGACGGGGCGAACGTGGTCGGCGTGATCTTCACGATGGTCGATCCGGATGCCGAGGCGATCGGCGGCCTGTATTATTCCAAGAAATATTCCAGCTACTATCAGGCGGGCTGATCGCGGCCGGGGCGGAGGCGACGTGGCCCGCGGCAGGCTTGGCAGAGCCGGGCGTGCGCCGCGCCGGCCCGACCGCTCGCGGTCGATCGCGCGCGCGGTCGGCGGCGTGCTGGTTGTGATGGTCGCCGGCGCGGTGATCGTGCTGACCGGAGAAGGGCGCATCGCCGCCGCCGATGCGCGGGCGCAGCCCGCGCAGGCGCCGGCCGCCGCGGCCGCGCCGCCGTCGATCCTCCATCCCCCGCGCGCGATCTTCGCCGAGGCGCTGGCCACCGCGCGCGCAGCGCTGCGCGAGCGTGACGCACAGGAACGCCGCGCGCTGCTCGACGATGCCGACCGGCGCGCGACGATGGCGGCGGCGGCGCGCCCGGCGTGGGGCGAGGCATGGGCGCTGGCGGCATGGGTGCGCGGCCTGCGCGACGGCAGCGACAGCGCCGCGGCGCGCGACGCGCTGTCGGCCAGCTATCGCGCGACGCCGTTCCTGCGCCACGCGGGGGCATGGCGGATCGGACGCGCCTTCGCCACGTTCGATCTGATCGACACGCAGGTGCGCGCGCGCGGTGCGCGAAGCGGTGTGGCTGATGCGGATCGACCCCGAAC
>NZ_LSJO01000701.1:0-998 GCF_001556735.1 Sphingomonas sp. CCH9-F2
GCGATGCCGACGGCTATGTGCTGCGCGTCGACTTGCGGCTGCGCCCGTCGCCGGAAGTAACGCCGATCGCGATCCCCGTGGATGCGGCGATCTCCTATTACGAATCGCAGGCACTGGCATGGGAACGAGCGGCGTTCATCCGCGCGCGCGCCGCGGCGGGCGACATGGCGCTGGGCCGGCGCTTCCTGGACGCGATCCGCCCGTTCGTGTGGCGCCGCAGCCTGGATTTCGGCGCGGTGGGGGAGATACTGGATATCACCCGCCGTATCCGCGACCATCATGCGCAGGGGCAGGCGTTCGGTGCGGGCTTCGACCTGAAGCGGGGTCGCGGCGGCATCCGCGAGGTGGAGTTCTTCGCGCAGATCCACCAGCTGATCCACGGCGGGCGCGAACCGGCGCTGCGCACCTCCGCGACGCGCGATGCGCTCGCCGCGCTGGCGGCGGCCGGACGGATCGACGCGGGCGAGGCGGCGGCGCTGACCGAGGCCTATACGCTGCTGCGCACGATCGAACATCGCGTGCAGATGATCGACGACCGGCAGACCCACGCGCTGCCCGCCGCCGGCGAGCCGCTGGACCGGGTGGCGCGGCTGCACGGACTGGCGGACGGTGCGGCGCTGCTCGAGCTGCTGGCGCCGCATGTCGAGCGGGTGGCGGCGATCTTCGACCGGCTGGCGCCGCACGGGCCGCGCGCGTTGCCGCACGATGCCGACCGGCTCGCGGAGCGGCTGGCGGAGGCGGGATTCGCCGAAACCGAGGAGCCGGTGCGCCGGATCGCGGCATGGCGCGAGGCGCGCTATCCCGCGCTGCGCAGCCCGGCGGCGCAGGCGGCGCTGGAGGCGGTGCTGCCGGGGCTGGTCGATGCGCTGGCGCTGGCGCCGGTGCCGCCGCTGGCGCTCAACCGGCTCGACCGGTTGCTGGAACGCCTGCCCAGCGCGATCAACATCTTCCGCCTGCTGGAGGCGCGGCCGGCGCTGGGCGCGCTGCTCGCCGAGGTG
>NZ_LSJO01000702.1:0-1897 GCF_001556735.1 Sphingomonas sp. CCH9-F2
GCTTCGTTGGCGACGACACCCGCCGGGTCGATCGCACCGGCGGCGGCCTTTGTCGCGCTGTTGTGATCGACGCTGGAGAAGACCGCGCTGGCAAGCCCGATCAGCAGGACGATCGCGGCCAGCCCGCTCATCCCGACGCGCACGCGCTGTCGCACCTGATCGGCCTGTGCGCGCTCGGCGCTGTCCTTGTCGCGATGCGGAACCTTCATTTCGTCGCGCGACTCTATCTCATCGTCGCGCATGTGTCGATTCCCGCGCTCACGCGGTACGCCGCACCAGCCCCTTCGCGGTCAGCCATGCCGGATCGTAGAGGGTCGAAAGATAGCGGAAACCGGTGTCGCACAGGATCGTCGCGATCCGCTTGCCCGGTCCCAGCTCGCGCGCCAGCCGTACCGCGCCCGCCACGTTGATGCCCGACGACAGCCCCAGGCACAGCCCTTCCTCGCGCAGCAGCCGGTCGACCCAGTCGAGCGCCTCCTGGTCGGGGATACGGAATTGCGTGTCGACCGGCGCGCCCTCCAGATTGGCGGTGATCCGCCCCTGCCCGATCCCTTCGGCGACCGACGACCCTTCGGACCTCAGTTCGCCATGTGCGTAATAATCGTACAGCGCCGCGCCGTGCGGATCGCTCAGCGCGATGCACACGGCCTCGTCCTTCGCCTTCAGCCCCAGGCCGACGCCCGCGAAGGTGCCGCCCGTGCCGACCGCGCAGGTGAAGCCGTCGACCCGCCCGTCCATCTGCGCCCAGATCTCCTCGGCGGTGCCGGTGATATGCGCGCGGCGGTTGGCGATATTGTCGAACTGGTTGGCCCAGATCGCGCCCGGCGTCTCCTCCGCGATCCGGCGCGAGGTGTGGACGAAATGGCAGGGCGAGGAATAGGGCGCGGCCGGTACCGTCACCAGCTCCGCCCCCAGCGCGCGCAGCGTGTCCATCTTCTCCTTGGACTGGGTGTCGGGCATGACGATGATCGTCCGGTATCCCTTGGCGTTGGCGACCAGCGCCAGGCCGATCCCGGTATTGCCCGCCGTCCCCTCGACGATCGTGCCGCCGGGGGTCAGCAGCCCGCGCTCCTCGGCATCCTCGACGATCGACAGCGCCGCGCGATCCTTCACGCTGGCGCCGGGGTTCGCGAACTCGCACTTGCCGAAGATGTCGCAGCCGGTCGCCTCGCTCGGCCCCTTCAGCCGGACGAGCGGGGTATTGCCGATCAGGGCCAGCGTATCGGGGGTCGTATGCATGGCGCCTAGATGCTTGCGCAGCCCGCGCGGCGCAAGCGATCGAAAAACTTTCGCGCCCGATGGCCCGCCTTTGAGTCGCGGGACAGCGACCGTTCGCGCCTGCGGAAAAGCCGGTCGTTTGCATCCCGCCCTTGACGTATTTTTCCGCATAAGCGAAGCGATATGGGCTATGAAGACGCTCCCCCTTCTTCCCGTCGCCGCCGCGATCTTCGCGCTCGCAGCATGCAACTCCGAACCGTCCAAGCCGCAGGTGCTGGATTCCAACCCCGATCCGATGGCGTCGACGCTGGCCAATGCCGCGCCGGTCGAGCTGCCGCCCGCGATCAAGGCGGACAAGACGATGCGCTGCAAGGACGGCAGCCTCGTCTACGTCACCTTCTTCCAGGGCGACAAGCAGGTGGTCGTGCGCACCGAAAAGGGCGGCACCCCCACCATGCTGAAGGGCGCGGAAGCCGGCAAGCCGCTGACCGCGGACGGCGGCTGGTCGCTGACCGGTTCGACCAGCGAGGTCACGTTGACGCGCCCGGGCAAGTCGGCGATCGCCTGCCACTCCTGATCGCATATCCCATCGTTCAACGCCCTTCCCGCGCCATCGCGGGAAGGGCTTTTTTATGCGTATCGCACCGGCACCGCGCCCCGCCACGCCCTACCATGCCTT
>NZ_LSJO01000703.1:0-3707 GCF_001556735.1 Sphingomonas sp. CCH9-F2
GGCCATGGCGGCACCCCCGGCCGCGCCACCACCCGCCCCGCGCCCGCATCCGCGTGAACGATCCCGTCCGCGGTGCGGATCGCCAGATGCAGCTGCGTCGCCGCGACGCGCAGCAGCAGCACGTCGCCCGCCGCCTCACCCGCGCACGGCACCGCCCCCGCCGGGATCGCGCCTGCCGGCAGGACGGCGCAGCGCAGCGCATAGTCGCGCGGCAACCGCACGTCCGGGCGAACCGCCGCGACCGCCACCGCCACCACCCCGACACAGTCCAGCCCCAGCGCCGGGTCGCGCCCCTGCGGGCGGAACCGTGCGCCCACCGTCGCCAGCGCCGCCGCGGCGACCCGCTCGCCGGTCGTCATGCGCCGGGATAGCGGGTGAGCAGGTCGACGCCCGGCAGATACGGCTCGCCGCGGAAATTGGCGGCGTTGCCGAACCGCGCGGCGCAGGTCGCGATGCGCCGGTCGCACCCCTCGCTCACCTCCACTAGCGTGCCCGGTTCGATCGCGAAGGGCGGCGCCATGCGCAACGTCACCTCGGCACCCGCCGACCGCGCGATCGCGCTGCGCAGCCCGCCGTTGGCGCCCCCGAACCAGCACAGCACGCCCTCGCCCCAGCCGTTGTCGACCGACTCGGCGCAGTCCAGCGTCACCACCTCCCCCGCCGCCGCGACGACGCGCGCGAACCGCCGACGCCCCGCCATCGCCACGCGGCAGCGCCGGTCGCCCAGCGTGGCGCGGCCCGCCGGGGACGTCGCCTCGGTCACCGGCCGCTCCAGCCGCGCGGTCGCGCCGCGCAGTTCCGCCGCGAAGCCGCCGTCCTGCCACGATACCTCGCCGATCCGCCCCTCGCCCAGCGCGATCGGCGTCGCCACCGGATCGTCCCAGTCGATCGCGAAGGTCACCACGCGCGCCGCATCCCATCGCCCCGCGGCCAGATCGCGCGCGGTGATCGCCGCGACGTCCAGCGCCCCGCGCGCGGTCATCGTATCGGGGTCGGCGCCCTCCGCCCGCTCGATCGCGGACGGCGTCATCCCCGGCGCCGCGCGGTATCGCATGCCGCCCACGGTCAGGTCGCGGTCGTGATCGGTCATCGCCACGGTGACGCCATCGGTCCGTTCGATCCGCCAGCACAGCGCCAGCGTCGTCACCCGGTCCGACCCGGTCGTCGCCGCCGCGCTCATGCCTCGCGCACCTCGATCAACGGCACGCTGGGCACCGCGCCGGCCAGATGCGTCGCGCGCGATACGGTCAGTTCGTCCTCGGCGAAGCGCACCGGCACGTCGAAATCGAACGTCGCGGTCACCGCCGCGCCCGCTGGCGGCGCGGTGTCCAGCGTCACCATGCCCGCCGCCGCCACCGCGAAGGCCTGGGTCGGCTGCCCGTCGATCGCGATCCGCACCGTGCCGGTCACCGGGCGGGTGATCCGCCGCGCCGCCGCGCCGTAACGGCGCACCAGCGCGAAGCTGCGCGTCGTGCCGTCGCCGGTCCCGATCCGCTCGCCCTCGGCGTGCCAGTCGAACGGGTCGCGCAGCCGGAATCCGCGCGCCGGCCCATGCCGCGCGCGGAAAAACGCCAGCAGTGCGGCGACATCGCCCTCGCTGCGCACCCCCGGCCCCACGTCATACCGGGTGCGCGCCTGCGCCCAGGCGACCTGCCGCGTCTCGCGCCCGCCGCCGCTGGTGGTCACGCTGGTCGAAAAGGTAGGCGTCACTTCCGCCTCGCGCCCCAGCGCCAGCGGGAACGCCACGTCGTCGAACGCCTCCACCCCGTCCTCCTCATCCTGCCAATAGGTCAGCCCGTCGCGCATCACCTGCGGCAGCGCCCACAGATAGACGCGGCGCACCCCGCGGGCTTTCGCCGCCTGCGCCGCCGCCACGATCCGCTCCCATTGCGCGCGATCCTCGGGCCGCAGCACGAAGCCCGCGAAATAGTCCTGCGCCGCCGCCGGATAGCCGAGCCGCGCGGTCGCCGCCGCCGCGCCCGCCGCGCTCGACGCGGTGTCGCCCGCGGTGACCCAGTCGTAATCTTCCAGTTGCAGCACATCGAAGGCGGGCGCGGCCCAGCCGGCCGGCAGGTTCATGCGCTTCGCCTCCGGCGCGGCGGCGTCCAGCACTGTCGGCAGATAGGCGAGCAGATAGGTGGCGCAACCCGGCTGCGCGGCGCGCGCCGCCGCGGCCAGCGCGGCGGTGGACGCCGCCAGCGCCGCGCCCGCCCGGTCCAGCGTCGCGCGCTGCGCCGCGTCCAGTGCGGCGCGCAGGTCGGGGATCGCCGCAGGCGCGATCGCCGCCACCGCGCTGGCATCGTAAAGGCACGGTCGCGCGGCGGCGCCGGGGGTCACCCACCACCACGGCTCGCCCACCTGGAAATGCGGCGCCAGTCCCGCGGCCGCACCGATCGCCAGGAACGCCGCCGCCACCGCGCGCAGATAGGCCATCGCCGGGTCGCAGGTCGGCGACAGCAACGTCGACGGCGGCACCCAGCCGGTCAGCGCCGGGCTGCCATCCGCCGCGCGCTGCTTCCACGCCGCCGGGCAATGCGCGTCGAACAATTCGTAGGACAGCGACCAGATCAGATCGTATCCCAGCACCGCAGCGCGCCGCGCGAAATCGCCATGCCACGCCGCACACGCCGCGTTGAGCGCCCCGCCCGCCAGCGTCACCGCCTCACCCCCGGCGGTCAGCCGGAAATAATGGCTCATCCCCACATAATGGACGATCGCCCCGCGATACCCTAGGTGCAGCGCGTTGCGCAGCAGCCGCTGCGGGGTCAGGTGATAGCTGTCGTCATATCCGCTCGCGATGCGCAGGTCGTGTTCGGGCACCACCACGTCGCCGATCGCCAGCACCGCGCCCGATCCGGTGCAGGCGATCGCGCTCAGTTCGGCCCAGCCCTCGACCGGCATCGGCAGCGCGCCGCCGCCCTGCTCGCCATAGCCTGGCGCGACCAGCGACACGAACATCCGGTCGACGTCACCCGCCCACACCGGGTCCGCCTCGCCCGGCAACGCGAAGCCGCCGTCCAGCGCGGCGAAGTCCAGCGTCACCCGCGCATCGGTCGGCGTCCCCTGCGCATAGTTCCACAGCCGCACGTACCAGGCGCGCGCCTGCCCCGCGGCATCGCGCCCCTCGATCGTCAGCACCGGGCCGTTGACCGCGTCCAGCGCCACCACCCCGGCCGATCGCCAGCGGAACGACAGCTGGCACGCGCGGTAATCGCACGCCTCCTCATAGCACAGCAGCGGGTGGTCGTGCCGGTCGGCGCTTTCCCAGATCAGCCCCGCCAGGTCGTCGCGGCGATAGAAGACCGCATCGACCCGCACCGTATCGGGTGCCGGCGTCGTCACCGCCGCCATCATCGGGCGCGGAAAGTTGACCGTCCAGAACGCGGGGTCGAACCGCTGGATGAACCCGGTGGCCTGCTCGGCCCGCTGCGCCGCCAGCCAATGCCCCATCACTCGCCCTCCGTCAGTGCGGCGCGCACCGCGCGCGCCACCTGCCGGCTGGATCGCGCCAGCGCGGCGGGCGCGGCATTGTCGCCCGCACGGATCGTGATCGCGACACGCACGTCGCGCCCGCCCCCCGCCCCACCGCCGGCGGGGATCACCTGTCCGCTGCTGGTCGGCACGAACAATTCCGGTCCGCGCTCTCCCACCCAATAGGGTCGCGACGGGCGGGCCGGTCAGCCCGGCGCGACCCTATTGGGTGGGAG
>NZ_LSJO01000704.1:0-9021 GCF_001556735.1 Sphingomonas sp. CCH9-F2
GACCCGCCGATGTCGGAGCCGAACTCCAGCGGGACCATGCCCGAGGCGACCGCCACCGCCGAGCCGCCCGACGACCCGCCGGCGACGCGCGTGGGATCGATCGCGTTGTTGGTGCGGCCATAGACCGGGTTGTTCGATTGCAGATCCGACAGCGCGGGCGGCACGTTGGTCTTGCCGAGCAGGATCGCGCCGGCGGCCTTCAGCCGCTTCACCGCGACGGCATCTTCCTGCGCGATGAAGCCGCGATGTTCCGCGAACCCGAAGGTGGTGGGCAGGCCGGCGACGTCGAAGCTTTCCTTGATCGTCATCGGCACGCCCAGCAGCGGCGCGTCGAAGCCGGCGGCGATGCGCCGGTCCAGTTCCGCCGCGGCGGCACGCGCGCGATCGCCGTCGCGCACCACCACCGCATTGAGCGCGCCGTCACGCTCCGCGATCCGGGCCAGCGCAGCCTCGGTCTCGGCCAGCGCGGTGGTTTCGCCCGCGCGGATCGCGGCGGCGGTGGCGAGGGCGGTGGGTTCGGTCATTGCATCCTCCCCGGTACGGGGAGGGGGATCATGCGCAGCAGGGTGGAGGGGGTTCGCCGCGAACGGGGCGCCTGCGGACGGCCCCCTCCACCACGCCCTGCGGGCGCAGTCCCCCTCCCCGTGCCGCGGAGGATCACAACGATCCGCCGGTGTCGGCAGCGGTCTTCAGGCTGTGCGCGACCTTGAAGCCGTGCTTATCCAGCCCGGCGACGACCTTCGGCAGGCCTTCGGTCTGTGCCCAGAACATCGGGCCGCCGCGATAGACCGGCCAGCCGTAGCCGTAGATCCACACCACATCGATATCCGACGCACGCTGCGCCTTGCCTTCCTCCAGGATCAGCACGCCTTCGTTGACCATCGGATAGAGCGTGCGCTCGACGATCTCCTGGTCGGTGATCTCGCGCTTCTGCAGGTTCGAGCGGCTGCGGAAATCCTCGATGATCTCAGCGACTCGTGGCGACGGGGTAGGGTTACGCTTCTCGTCGTAATCGTAGAAGCCGGCGCCCTTCTTCTGGCCCCAGCGCCCCTCGGCGGCGAGCGCGTCGCGGATGCTTTCGATCCGCGACGGATCGCGGTGCCAGCCGATGTCGACACCCGCCAGGTCGGCCATCTGGAACGGCCCCATCGGCATACCAAAATCGGTGTGCACCTTGTCGATCTGCTGCGGGGTGGCGCCCTCCATCAGCAGCTTGTTCGCCTCCAGCTGGCGCGGGGCGAGCATGCGGTTGCCGATGAAACCGTGGCACACGCCCGCGACCACCGCGACCTTGCGGATCTTCTTGGCCAGATCCATCACGGTGGCGAGCACCTCCTTGGCGGTCTTCGCCCCGCGGACGACCTCCAGCAGCTTCATGACGTTGGCGGGGGAGAAGAAGTGCATCCCGACGACGTCCTCGGGCCGCTTCGTCACCGCGGCGATCTCGTCGATGTCGAGATAGCTGGTGTTGCTGGCCAGGATCGCGCCGGGCTTGGCGATCGCGTCCAGCTTCGTGAAGATGTCCTTCTTCACGTCCATATTCTCATACACCGCCTCGATGATGAGGTCGCAGTCGGCCAGATCGTCGAGGCTGAGCGTCGGCGTGAGCAGCGCCATCGCCTTTTCGGGGGCGTCGGGCTTGATCCGGCCCTTGGCGGCGGACGCCTCGTAATTCTTGCGCATCACGCCGGTGCCGCGGTCGAGCGCCTCCTGCTGCATCTCGACGATCGTCACCGCGATACCCGCCGACAGGAAGTTCATGCTGATCCCGCCGCCCATCGTGCCGGCGCCGATCACGCCGACGCGGTTGATGGGGCGCAACGGGGTCTTGGGATCGACGTCGTCGATCTTGGCGGCCTGCCGCTCGGCGAAGAAGATGTGGCGCTGCGCGGCGGATTGCGTGCCGGTCATCAGCTTCATGAACTGTTCGCGCTCGAACGTCATGCCCTCGTCGAACGGCTTTTCGCTGGCGGCGACGACGCAGGCGATGCACGCTTCCGGCGCGTCGAAGCCGCGCATCTTGCGCGCATTGGCCTTGCGGAACGCCTCGACCGCGTCGGGATCGGGAGTGGCGGTCTTGTCGCGGACGCGCGGGATCGGGCGAGTGGCGGCGATCTCCTTTGCGAAGGCGATGGCATCGGCCTCCAGCGATCCTTCGCCGACCACCTTGTCGACCAGCCCGACGTCGGCGGCGTTCTGCGCGGGGATCGGATCGCCGATCGCGATCATCTCCAGCGCGGCCTTCACCCCGACGACGCGCGGTAGCCGCTGCGTGCCGCCGGCGCCGGGCAGCAGGCCCAGCTTCACTTCCGGCAGGCCGAGCTTCGCCGAGGGGACGGCGACGCGATAATGGCACGCCAGCGCGACCTCGCACCCGCCGCCCAATGCGGTGCCGTGGATCGCGGCGACGATCGGCTTGGGGCTGGCGTCCATCATCTCGATCACGTCGTGGAGCGACGCGCCCTTCGGCGGCTTACCGAATTCGGTGATGTCGGCGCCGGCGAAGAAGGTGCGGCCGTCGCAGCGCAGCACCATCGCGGTGATGCTGGCATCGGCGACGCCCTCCTTCACCCCGGCCTCCAGCCCGTCGCGCACCGCCGCGCCGAGCGCGTTGACCGGGGGCGAATCGGAAATGATGACCAGGATGTCGCCATGGCGTTCGGTGCGGACGGGGGAAGTCATTGCTTTTCAGTCTCCTAAAACGTCGCCCCAGCGAAGGCTGGGGTCTTGAGCCGCCAGGAACCCCCGCGTTCGCTAGGGTGACGGCGCGGGGCGATCAGGTCAGCGCGGCATAGATCATCGTCTTCAGCTCGCGCCGGATCGGGTAGAGCATGGACGGCGACAATTGCGTCATGAAGACCATGTGCAGCCGCTCCACCGGATCGATGAAGAAGGCGGTCGAGAACATCCCGCCCCAGTAATATTCGCCGACCGACCCGGGCATCATCGAGCGCGCGGTGTCGATCGTCACCGCAAAGCCGAGGCCGAAGCCGGTGCCGGCGTTCTGCGTCTCGCTGAACAGCGAACGCGACAGCTGGGACAGGTCGGCGCCGCCGGGCAGGTGGTTCTGCGTCATCAGATCGAGGGTCTTGCGCCCCAGGATGCGCGCGCCGTCCAGCTCGCCGCCGTTCCGGCACATGCAGCAGAAGCGGTGATAGTCGAGCGCGGTCGACACCAGCCCGCCGCCGCCGGACATGAAGCGGAACGGCGTGGACCACATGCTCTCCGCGCCGCGATCGAACATCTGGCGGCCCTTGCCCGGAACGACGGTGTAGCAGTCGGTCAGGCGATCGACCTTGTCGCCGGGCACGGTGAAGAAAGTGTCGTGCATCTTCAGCGGCGCGAAGATCCGTTCCGCGAAGAATTGCGGCAGCTTCATGCCGGACACGCGCTCCACCACCAGCCCGAGCACGTCGGTGGCGACCGAATAATTCCACCCGGTGCCGGGGGAGAATTCGAGCGGCAGCTTGCCGAGCGCGGCGACGAAGCCGTCGAGGTCGTAATTGCCGTGCCAGTTCTCCAGCTTCAGCTCGCGATGCGCGGCGTCGATGTTGCTGCGGTTCTGGAAACCATAGGTGAAGCCGGCGGTGTGGCGCAGCAGGTCGACCATCCGCATCGGCTGCGCGCACGGTTTCGTCACGAACGGCACGCCCGCGCCGCCGCCGTCATAGACGCCGACGCCCTTCAGCTCGGGCAGGACGTGGTGGACCGGGGTGTCGAGCGCGACCTTCGCTTCCTCCACCAGCATCATGAACGCCACCGAGGTGATCGGCTTGGTCATCGAGGCGATGCGGAACAGCGACGATTCGTCGATGGCCGCGGCGGCGCCGTCGCGCGCCGCGCCCTGCGCGCTGAAATGGACGATCTGGTCGTCGCGCGCGATCAGCAGCTGGGCGTGCGGCAGGTGGCCGGGATCGAGATAGCGATCCTTGACGAAGGCATCGATCGCGGTGAGCCGGCGCGGGTCGAAGCCATGCTTGCCGGGGTTCGCGATCTTCATGGCCTCTCCATACCAGCGGTTCGAAATGCTGATCGACTCCTACCGCTTGAGCGGGACGGAAATCAACTCTAGTCTCGACCGGAAACGAACCCGATCTTCAAGTCGGATCGGGCGACGAACGGAGGGATACGCGTGACGAGCAACCAGGCCTGGCCCGCGATGGGCATGGACGAGGTCCGCGCCGCGCTGACGGCGCCGGGCGCGCGGTTCGAGATGGAAACGGTCGACATCCGCGGCATCCCGACGCGCATCTGGAAGAACGCGCCGCCGCACATGGCCGCGCTGGTGCGGCTGTCGCGCACGCATGGCGCGGCGCTGGCGACGATCCACGACGACGAGCGCGTGACGTTCGAGGCGCAGTTCCGCGCGATCGCCACGCTGGCGGCGCATTACCGCGCGTTGGGGGTGGAAAAGGGCGACCGCGTCGCGGTGGCGGCGCGCAACCTGCCCGAATGGGTGGTCGCGTTCTTCGCGGCGACGACGATCGGCGCGATCGCGGTGCCGCTGAACGCCTGGTGGACCGCCGAGGAGCTTTGCTACGGACTGGCCGATTCGGGTGCGGTGCTGCTGGTCGCGGATGACGAGCGGTGGCAGCGCGTGGCGCCGCACCGCGGCGACCTGCCGGCGCTACGCCACGTCATCGTCGCGCGTGCCGCCACGCCGCTGGAGGGCGCGGCGCGGATCGAGGACGTGATCGGCACCCCGCACGACTGGGCCGCGCTGCCCGACCGCGACCTGCCCGAGGCCGACCTGTCGCCCGAGGATGAGGCGACGATCCTGTACACCAGCGGCACCACCGGCAAGCCCAAGGGCGCGCTGGCCACGCATCGCAATTTCATGACCAATATCCTGTCGAGCGGCTATGCCGCGGCGCGCAGCATCCTGCGCAGCGGCCAGCCGCTGCCCGATCCGGTGCGCAAGGTATCGCTGACGGTCATCCCGCTGTTCCACGCGACCGCGCTGTCGGCGGGCCTGATGGGCGCGATGGCGGCCGGGCACACGAACATTTTCATGCGCAAGTTCGAGGCGGTGCGCGCGATGGAGATCATCGAGCGCGAGAAGGTGAACGTGACCGGCGGGGTGCCGACGATCGCGTGGCAGATCCTGGAGCATCCCGAACGCCACCGCTACGACCTGTCGAGCCTGGAGAGCGTCGGCTATGGCGGGGCGCCGTCCGCGCCCGAACTGGTGCGCAAGATCGCCGCCGAGCTGAAGGCCGCGCCGGGCAACGGCTGGGGCATGACCGAGACGACCGCGACCGTCACGACGCACAGCGGCGAGGATTATCTGAACCGGCCCGACAGCTGCGGGCCGCCGGTGGCGGTCGCGGACCTGCAGATCCGCGCCGAGGACGGCGTGACCGTGCTGCCGACCGGGCAGATCGGCGAATTGTGGGCGCGCGGGCCGATGATCGTGAAGGAGTATTGGAACAAGCCGGAGGCGAGCGCGGCGACGTTCGTCGACGGATGGGTGCGCACCGGCGACCTGGCGCGGCTGGACGAGGAAGGCTTCTGCTTCATCCTGGACCGCGCCAAGGACATGGTGATCCGCGGCGGCGAGAACATCTACTCGACCGAGGTGGAGAACGTGCTGTACGATCACCCGGCGGTCACCGACTGTGCGCTGATCGGCCTGCCGCACCGTATCCTGGGCGAGGAGCCGGCGGCGGTGGTGCATCTGGCGCCGAGCGCGCAGGCCAGCGAGGCGGAATTGCAGGACTGGGTGCGCGCGCGACTGGCGGCGTTCAAGGTGCCGGTGGCGATCCGCTTCACCGCCGACATGCTGCCGCGCAACGCCAACGGCAAGATCCTGAAACGCGATCTGAAATCCCTGTTCGAGGATCGCATCGCCGCCTGAATCGTTTCGCTGCGGTTACGGCATCTGGCCGTAGCCGGGGAGAGCGGGATGCGGGTGACGAAGGATTTCCTGCGCGGGCGTGGCCGCCACGCCATGTCGGCGCAGGAAAAGGACATATTGGAAGCCGCCGTGGAGCGCGTCGAGACGCTGCCCGCGCGCACGATCATGACACATCGCGGCGAGCCGGTGCGGTACAGCACGCTGTTGCTGGACGGCGTGATGTGCCGGTACATGGATGCGCGCGACGGGTTCCGCCAGCTGGTGGCGTTGCAGCTGCCCGGCGACTTCATCGACCTGCACGGCTATCCGCTGAAGCGGCTGGACCATGATGTCGGCACGCTGACCGAGGCACGGGTGGCGATGGTGCCGCATGCGCGGATCGACGCGATCCTGGCGGAGCACCCGCATCTGACGCGGCTGTTATGGCGATCGACGCTGCTGGACGCGGCGTTGCACCGCGAATGGATCTTTCGCCTGGGACGCCTGGATGCGGTCGGGCGGGTCGCGCACGTCGTGATGGAAAGCTATCACCGGCTGCGCGTGGTTGGCCGGGCGACCGACGGCATCTTCGCCTTCCCGCTGACGCAGCAGGATCTGGGCGAGGCGTGCGGGCTGACCGGCGTGCACGTCAACCGCACGCTGCGGCGGCTGCGCGAGGACGGGTTGATGGATATGGCGCGCGGACAGGTGCGCATCCTGAACCTGCCGCGGATGGCGCGGGTGAGCGAGTTCGAGCCGAACTATCTCTACCTCGACGACGCGGGCGAAGGGCAGGGCGCCGCGCCGCCGGGCGGCTGACGATCCGCCGAGCGACCGTCTTCGCCTGCCTGATCCCGTCGCGACGCTTGTTGCGGCTCCTCCAATGTCGTTAGGTCGCGTCATGTCCGATCCCTCGCCTCCCGCCCCGTCCGTCGCACCCGTCCCGCCGACCGATACGCTGGGCTATCCCGTCGCGCCCGACAGCGACCCGGTAATCGCGCTGCGCCGCGACCGGTTGCTCGCCGCGCTGACGCTGACCGCCGGGCTGGGGCTGATGGTCGGGCTGCCCTTCGCGTTGAAGGAGGGGGCCGAGTTCTTCATGCCGACCGCGGTCGCGCTGGTCGTGTCGCTGGCGCTGATCCCGCTGCTGGAATGGCTGGAGCGGCGGCGGCTGCCGTCGGCGGTGGCGGCGCTGCTGTGCGTGGTGCTGTTCCTGATCGTCGCCAATATCGCGCTGGCCGCGATCGTCGTGCCGGCGACCGAGTTCTTCCGGTTGCTGCCGACGCGGATCAACCGCATCCAGAACAACCTGGCGCCGCTGCTGGACCTGTATTCCAGCCTGGAACGCTACGCCAACCGCACGCTGCGGCAGATCGCCAGCACGCCCGTGCGCCCTTCGCCGACCGCCGCGGTGGCGCCGCCCAGTTCGATCGTCGAGCTGGCCGCGACATCCGCACCGGCGGTGATCGTGCAGGTGTTCTACGCGATCCTGGTCAGCTTCTTCTTCCTGTCGGGCTGGACCCGCCTGCGCGAGCGGATGATCACCGAGCGCGCCAGTTTCGGCGGCGCGATGGCGACCGCGCGGGTGCTCCAGGAAATGGTCGACGACGTATCGAGCTATCTGGGCACCATCACCGCGATCAACGTCGCGCTGGGCGCGATCATCGCCGGGGCGCTGCACCTGCTGGGCATGCCGTTCCCGCTGATGTGGGGCGGGATCGTCGCGCTGCTGAACTACATCCCCTATTTCGGGCCGGTCGTCGCCGCGCTGTTGCTGGCGGTGGGCGGGCTGATGACCTTTTCCGACGTATGGACCGCGCTCGCGGCGCCGGCGATCATGTACGGCGCGCACCTGATCGAGGCGAATGTGGTGACGCCGCTGATCGTCGGGCACCGGCTGACCATCAATCCGGTGATGATCCTCATCTCGATCAGCTTCTGGGGATGGGTGTGGGGCACGGTGGGGGCGTTGCTGGCGGTGCCGATCCTCATCATCGTGCAGACGATCCTGTCCGCCGCGGGGCGCCCCGACATCGCCGGTTTCCTGTTCGAACACGGCACGCTGACGCGCCAGAAATCGGGCGAGGGGCGAAGCGGCTGGCGGCTTCGTGAAAAAGACGACGAATAAGCGTTGACAGCCCCCGGCGCGCCGCCTAGTTGGCGCGCCTCACGCTTCTCCAAGCGGGTGTAGCTCAGTTGGTTAGAGCGCCGGCCTGTCACGCCGGAGGTCGCGGGTTCGAGCCCCGTCACTCGCGCCATCCCTGCGGTGACCGCAGCGGATAGCGTGGAAAATCCCTTCATTACCGAGTGTTATGCTTGCTGTCTGGCAGCAGCTCGTCGGATCGCGGGCTTATATCCGGATGACGACGCGCGCGCCGGTTACCGCCAGCGCCCGGTTTCCATCCAGCGCAGCAGCGGCTTGAGCGGGGCGATCCAGACGATGCCGGTGACGAGGTAGAAGACCGCCTGTACCGGCCACCACCAACCGCCGACCACGCCCGACAGCGACGCGACCGCGACGCACCACACCAGGATCAGCGCCAGGATCGCGAGCATCCCCACCGGCTTGCGCCACGATGGTGCCGGACGGGGCGTCATGCCGCGATCCATTCGCGTTCGGTGGCGATGGCATGGAGCGGCACGTCCCACGAATCGGCGGGAATCGCCGCGACCTCCTGCACGCTCCACGCGACGCCGATCCGGCGCGCACCGGGCCAGGCGGCGAAGGCGCGGTCGTAATGGCCCGCGCCCTGGCCCAGGCGGTTGAGCGCGCGGTCGAACGCCACCAGCGGGGTCAGCACGATATCGGGGGAGAGCGGCTCGGCATCGGCGGCGGGCTGGCTCAGGCCGAACGGGCCGCTGCCCAGCGCCGCGTCCGGATCCCAGCGCAGGAAGCGCAGCGGGGTCGCGCGGTCGACGACATGCGGCAATGCCAGCCGGCAGCCCAGCGCGGTGGCGGCACGCTCCAGCGGGGCGGGATCCGCCTCGCTGCCGATCGGGACGTAGCTGGCGACCACCAGGCCGGGGGCCAGCAGCGCCTCGAACGCCGGATCGACGCCGATCGGCAGGTGCGGCGCGGCGGCGAAGGCATCGCGCGCGGCGCGGATCGCGGTGCGCAAGGGTCGCTTGTCGGTCATCGCGGCTCCTGTGCGGAAAACGGTGCGCGGAGGAAGGGCGGGGCGGGG
>NZ_LSJO01000705.1:0-5171 GCF_001556735.1 Sphingomonas sp. CCH9-F2
TGCCGACGAACTGCGTCGCCTTGCCGTCGGCGGTGGTCGGCGTGACCAGATAGGCGCGCGCCGCATCGCTGGCGGAACCCTGGCCGAACGGATTGAGCGGCACGCACGCCGCGACGTCCGCCGCCAGCTGCGCCGGATTGCCGCCGACGTCTTCGCCGGCATAGGCCGGATTCACCTGCGACCGGCAGACGATCTGCCCGGCCGCATTGCGCGTCGTGTCCAGCGCCAGCAGGTACCGCTGGGTGTTCACGTTGCCGGTGATGACGCTGTTTTCCTTGTGCTGGCCGTAGTTGGCCGACACTTCGTAATGCCAGTCGTCGTTGAAATCGCCGCGCACGCCCACGACCGCGCGATACGTCTCGCGCGTCAGCTGCTCGTCCCGGGTGCCCAGGTCGAGCCAGTTGCGCCGCAGCGAGAAGCGATAGGTGCCCGCCGCGACCTGCGCCAGCGCGGCGGCCTGGTTGGCTGCGGCATTGGCGCCGGTGAACGCCGCGCCGGTGTTGGGATTGACGCCCGAGGCGATCGACGCGGCCAGCTGCCCCGCGATCGTCGCGCGTGCCGCGTCGGCCAGATACGGATTGTCGAGCCGGATGCCCTCACGATTGACGAAGCCCAGCCCGCCGTTCGAATAGGACCGGTCGGTCAGCCCGTCGATCGCGGTGAAATCGCCCAGCGTCTGCCCCTGCGAGAAGAACGGGCCGCTCTGCGATCCGAACGCCTCGGTGCGCACGTACTTGGCCTCGAAGAACGGCACGAACCCGCGCGATACCTCGAAATGGCCCAGCGCGTTGACGACGTACCGCTTCACGTCCGGCGACAGGACCAGCAGATTGCCGTCGCGCCCGGTCTGGCCGTTGCCGCCGATGAAGCTGCCGTTGGGGCCGATGCCGACGCGCTGGCCGGTCTGCGCCGCCAGCGACCCGTCGGGCTGGAACAGATAGGCGCAGGTGAAGGCCGAATTGGCCGAACCGACCGGATCGCGCCCGCACGGCGCCGCCGCCGACGAATAGCGGAAGCCCAGTTGCCCGCCGGGCGAGAGGGTGGTCGAACGGATGTCGCGGAAGAACCGCCGGTCGGGCGTGTCGTCGGACGAACCGGTCGTGTCAGTGTCAACGACGACGAAGCCGTTGTTCTGGCGCAGGTTCGGCCGGCCGGAGGCGTAATAATCCTCCTGATGCGCGAATTCGGCGTTGATCGCGATGTTGCCGCGTCCGTCGGCGAAATTCTTGCCCGCGACGATCGAGACATATTGGTTGCCGGCATCGCCATATTTGCTGACGCCGTTCTGGCCGTGGAGCTCCAGCCCCTCGTAGCTGTCCTTCAGCACGAAGTTGACGACGCCCGCGATCGCATCCGATCCATAGACCGACGAGACGCCGCCGGTGACGACGTCGATCCGCTCGATCAGGTCGGTCGGCATGGTGTTGAGGTCGACGGCATTGCCGTTGTTGATGATGTCCGCGGTGACGTGACGGCGGCCGTTGACCAGCGTCAGCGTGCGGGCCCGGCCAAGGCCGCGAAGATCGGGCAGGTTCAGGCCGCGCACACCCAGGCCGGAGGTCGAATTCTGCGAGCCCAGCGAGGCGCGGAACTGCGGCAGCTGGTTCAGCGTGTCGCCGACCGAGACACGGCCGGTCTCGAAGATTTCCTGCGATCCCAGCGAGGTGATCGGGATCGGCGAATCGTCGTTGGGGCGGCGGATGCGCGATCCGGTGACGACGATCTCGCCGCCCGGCGCCTCGTCCTGCACGTTCTGCTGCTGGCCGGCAGGCGCGGTGACGTCGTCCTGCGCGACCGGTGCGGTCGCCTGCGCCATCGCGACGCCCGGACACGCCGCGACGATCGCCCCCGCCAGCGCGGTGGCGCCCAGATACTGGTGCAATTTCATGATGCTGACCCTCTGTTTCTTTATGGGTCGCATGAGAAACCGATGACGATGCCGTGACAAGTCCGTCAACGACGCTGCCGTAGATTTTTACAAGAACGTGACAAACTGGTCACACGTGATACGTGTTGCTACGGTGGATTAGGTGCGGTGCGGAACGGACGACGTTCCGCCCCGCCCTCACGCCGCCAGCGGCAGTCCCGCGGCCTTCCTCAGCCCGTCGGCGAACACCGTCGGCAGGCCGTGTTCGACGTACAGGTGGCGGGCATAGTCCATCAGCACGTCGTGGCGGTATGCGGTCATGTCGTTGCCGAAGGTCAGCACCGCATAGTCGCCCGCCATCGCGTCGAGCAGCGCGTCCTGCTCCTCCTGCGTCATCCACTGTACCTCGAAATGGATCACCAGCGGGCGGCAGCCGCGCGCCAGCACGTCCTCCATGATCTCCTTGTCCATCCCCTCGGCATCGATGACCAGGATGTCGGGCGCGCGCCCGTCGGACCGGGCCAGCACCGTGTCATAGTCCACGACAGGCACGGTGATCGGTTCGATACATTGCCAGATGCGCGCGGTCATTTCCGCGGGGTGGGTACCGTCCTTCAACGGATTGCGATCCTGGTAGGCCGACGAAATGCCCGCTACCCATGCCGGCAGCCCTAGCGGGGCGACCTTTGCCGGATCGACCGCATTCAGCACCAGTTCGCCCACCGCCATGCCGTATGCCAGCGGCAGCAGCCGGACGTGGCGGTTGTTGGCGTAATGACGCTCCAGCGCCGCGAACAGATGCGGGTTCGGCTCCATCAGCAGCGCGGGCGGATCGTAGTTGACCAGCGCGCTGCGCAGCGGGTCGACCAGCACGCCATCCGCCGCGCCGATCTGCCACACCATCCGGTCGCGGTCCGCCGCCAGCAGCCAGTGGACAACCTTGGCGAAGCAGAAGGCGACCTGATCCTCGGGCGTCAGCCCCAGGTCTGGGGACAGCACCGGCGCGATCTGCACCAGGCTGCGGCGCGCGTCGCGGATGGTGTCGAGCATCAGCCCGACATCCTCGCCCCATTCGTCCGCGAAATCGGGCAGCATACCGGTGGGACACGACAGGTCGCCCATCGCGACCATCCGCAACAGCTTGTCCTGCTGCACCTCCTGCGACAGCCACGATCCCTTCCAGATGTGGATGCCGTAGGTGTTGCCCAGGTCGCGCATGTAGGTGGCCGACATCGGCTCGCCGGGCAGATAGGGGTAGAAGGTCGCGGTCGGCAGCGGCTCGTAATAATGTTTCTTGAGGAACGCCCCCAGCAGCCACGGCCCGGTCGACTTGTCCGGCCGCTCCTCGTCGATGTCGTGCGCCAGCGCATGGTCGATCATCTGCGCGAAGATCGGGTGCCCGGCGGGCGCGCCGATGAAGCTGTTCGAGCAGAAATCGCGCGACGACGTCTCGTTGCAGACGGTCAGTTCGGCGGTCAGCGCCCCCGGGTCGAAATGCCGGTAGGGCATGATATCGCAATCGAGGTAGATGCCGCCCTCGTTATAGAGAATCTCGTACCGTGCCAGGTCGGCGCGCGCCGCCATGCTGGTGAGGGTGCGCAGGCGATCGCGAACGCGCGGCAGGCGATCGATATCGGCGTCGCGCCACGTGACGAACCGATGATCGGGAAACTGGCGCTGCCAGGCCTGCCAATACGCCTCATAGGCATCCGGGATCGGCTTCGCGCCGAACCACACACGGTGGAAGGTCGTCATGCCTCGACTCCATTCAGGGTCTTCACGCCTTCGGAGAAGACCGTCGCGATTCCGTTCTCGACATAGAGCGCGCCGGCGTATTCCATGATGAGGTCGAAGCGGTACGCCGCCATGTGCGCGCCATATTCCAGCGTCGCATAATCGTCGCCCAGCCGCCCCAACAGCATCCGCAGGTCTGCCGGCGCCATCCCCACCATGTCGAAATGGATCACGGCCGGGCGGTGCCCGCGGTCCAGCACGTCGGCGATCACCGCCGCGCTGCCCGCGCCGTCGTGCAGCACCAGCACGTCGGGGGGGACGTCGCCCGCAGCAGCCCAGATCTCCTGCCAGGCCATGCCCCCTTCGGCGGGCGCGAGCGCGACGGCGCGGGCATTGGCATGGGCGGCATGATCGGCGGCCAGCGCGGCGACGCGCGCGGTATCGCTGTCGATCAGCAGCGCCGGAGGATCGTCGTTGACCAGCGCGGCACGCAGCGGGTCGGGGCGTTCGCGCGACGTGCCGACCTGCCACACGCGGGTGTCGGGCGCGCGCGCGAACAGCCAGTGCGCGACCTTCGCCAGTTCGAACACCGGCGCATCCTTGGCGTTGACCGAGAAATCGTAGCCTAGCAGCGGCACGATCTGCAGCGTCTTCTCGCGGATGTCGCGCACCGCCTCGATCATCAGGCCGACGTCGCGCGCCCAGTCGGCATGCTCGACATCGCCCTCGAAGCCGCGCAGCAGCACCGCCGGTTCGGCCACGTCACCGCGCGCGATCATCTGCATCACCTTCTCCTGCTTCGCGCTGCCCGGCAGCCACGATCCGCCCCACACATGGATACCCAGCGTCCCCGACAGGTCGCGGCGGCGCACCACCGACAGCGGCTCGACCGCGGCATAGGGGTAGAAGGCGCTGGACGGCAGCCGGCGGCATTCGTGCCCGGCCAGGAACTTGCCGAACAGCCACGGGCCGGTCGCGATATGCGGGTTGCCTTCGTCGATATCGGCATCGCGCAGATATTCGATCATCGCGTCGAACACCGGATGCCCCGGCGGCGAGGCGACGAAGCCGAGCGAGCAATATTCGGTCGCGTCCGATTCGTTGCACACGGTCAGTTCGCGCGCCATCTCCTCGGGGCGGAAGCGATGCCACGGCATGACGTCGCAATCGAGATAGACGCCGCCATGCGCGTGCAGGATCTCGAACGACCCCAGGTCGGCGCGCATCGACGGCACGCGCAGCTGGCGGATGCGGTCGCGCATCCGCGGCAGCCGGTCGATATCCGCATCGCGCCAGGTGACGAATTCATGCCCCGGATACTGGCGTTGCCACGCCCGCCAGTAATCTTCGTAGGCCGGCGGAATCGGCTTGTCGCCGAACCAGATGCGGTGAAACGTCGTCATGCCAACCGGCCCCCTCGCGCGTCGCGCCGATGCCGGCGGGTACCGGTCGGCGGATATGCGCATCAGGGTAAATTTTGTTGGTTAACGAATGATGTGGATGGCGAATTTTCCTGACGGGGACGGCGGTTAGGCCTGCCGACGCAACGGAAGCCGACCCGCCTAGACCC
>NZ_LSJO01000706.1:0-2111 GCF_001556735.1 Sphingomonas sp. CCH9-F2
AGCCCGCCGTTGTTGAAGCCCATGCGGTTGATGACCGCGCGATCCTCGACCAGCCGGAACAGCCGTGGCCTGGGATTGCCCGGCTGGGGGCGGGGGGTCAGCGTGCCGACCTCCACCGATCCGAAGCCGAGCGCGAACAGCCCGGTGATCGCGCGCGCATCCTTATCCAGCCCCGCCGCCAGCCCGACCGGGTTGGGAAAGTCGATCCCCGCCACCCGCGTCGGCAGCGCCATGGCGCGCGACGCCAGCGGCGTTCCGGTCGCGCCCCATGCAGACAGCGCGCGGATCGCGGCGACATGCGCGGTTTCGGGATCGATCGCGTGGATGGCACGTTGCAACAAGGACGGCATGAAAAACCTTTCGGATGATGCGTGCGCGGCGTCAATCGCGCAAAATTGTAAGAATTTACGGCCTGTCTGTCGTATCCATCCAATAATTTTGCGCGGCGATCCGGGTAAGGCCGGCGTGCGACCCGAAGGGCTTCCGATGGGAAACCCTTTATACTCAAAAGGCTCGGCCATCGGCCGGGCCTTTTTTTCGCGCCCTCTCCGCCGCTCCCCGCGCCACGCGGTTGATTTCGCGTGCGCGAGCGACCATCTCCCCAATCGGAACGAATCGGTCTGATTTGAGAGCGGTTCGCAACAGGTGCCCGCGAAGCCATGCGTTTGTCCAGTCTCACCGATTATGCCGTCGTGCTGCTCGGCGCCGCCGCGCGGCATTGCGGCGGTCTGGCGCGGATGAACGCGACGCGGCTGGCGGAGGAAACCGGCGTGCCGCTGCCCACCGCGCAGAAACTGGTCAGCCGGCTCGCCGCGGCGGGGCTGATCGACAGCACGCGGGGCACCGGCGGCGGCATCCGCCTGTCGCGCCCGCCCGCGACGATCACGCTGGCCGACATCGTCGAGGCGGTCGAGGGGCCGATCGCGATGACCGCCTGCGTCGATGCGGGCGACCATGACTGCGGCATCGCGGGCAATTGCCGCGTGAAGCCGCACTGGAATGCGGTCAACCGGGCGGTGCGCGACGCGCTCGCCGGGGTGACGCTGGCGACGCTGGCGGCGGAAGCCGCCGCGCCCGAGAAGATGAAGGTCGAGGCATAAGATGGCGACGAAGAACGCAGAGGCCCATGCGGCGGTCGCGAAGAAGTACGAATGGGGCTTCGCCACCGAGGTGGAGCAGGACTTCGCACCCAAGGGGCTGAGCGAGGATACCGTCCGCTATATCTCGGCCAAGAAGAACGAGCCGCAATGGATGCTCGACTGGCGGCTGAAGGCGTTCCGCCTGTGGCAGACGATGGAGGCGCCCGACTGGGCCAAGCTCAACGTGCCCCCGATCGACTATCAGGACGCCTATTACTACGCCGAGCCAAAGGCGAAGAAGACGATCGCGTCGCTGGACGAACTCGATCCCGAAATCCGCCGCACCTATGAGAAGCTCGGCATCCCGATCGCCGAGCAGGAAGTGCTCGCGGGGGTGGAGGGCGCGCGCCGCGTCGCGGTGGACGCGGTGTTCGACAGCGTCAGCGTCGCCACCACCTTCCGCAAGGAGCTGGAGGCCGCCGGCGTCATCTTCCGCTCGATCAGCGAGGCGATCCGCGAATATCCCGACCTGGTCCGCAAATGGCTGGGCAAGGTGGTGCCGCAGCACGACAATTACTTCGCGACGCTCAACTGCGCGGTCTTCTCCGACGGCACGTTCGTTTATGTGCCGAAGGGCGTGCGCTGCCCGATGGAATTGTCGACCTATTTTCGCATCAATGCCGAGAATACCGGCCAGTTCGAACGCACGCTGATCGTCGCCGACGAGGGCGCCTATGTCTCGTACCTGGAGGGCTGCACCGCACCGATGCGCGACGAGAACCAGCTCCACGCCGCAGTCGTCGAGCTGGTCGCGATGGACGATGCCGAGATCAAATACTCGACCGTCCAGAACTGGTATCCCGGCGACGAGAATGGCGTCGGCGGCATCTACAATTTCGTCACCAAGCGTGCTCTGTGTCAGGGCCGGAACAGCAAGGTGTCGTGGACGCAGGTCGAGACCGGCAGCGCGATCACCTGGAAATATCCGTCGTGCGTGCTGGCGGGCGACGGCTCGGTCGGCGAATTCTACTC
>NZ_LSJO01000707.1:0-2992 GCF_001556735.1 Sphingomonas sp. CCH9-F2
CCGATAATCCGGAAAGTCCCGCCCCTTGCCCCGTATCGCCCGTTCGCTTGCGCTTGCCCTGCTGCCGCTGTCCGCCGTCGTTTCCGCCCAGACTGCCGCCCCGCTGCCGCCCGAGGAAGCGGCGCTGAAGTCGCACGTCATGTTCCTGGCGTCCGACGCGATGAAGGGGCGCGATGCCGGCAGCGGGGAATATGACATCGCCGCCGCCTATGTCGCGGCGCAATTCCAGGCCGCCGGGCTGACCCCGATGGGCGCGAACGGCAGCTACCTGCAACCCGTGCCGCTGGTCGCGTACAAGCTGGCCGAGGGCGCGCGCGCCGCGCTGGCGGACGGTGCGGCGCTGGAGGCGGGCCAGGATATCGCGTTCGCCGCCAACCCCGCCGCCAAGGCGACCGCGGTCAGCGCGCCGGTGGTGTTCGTCGGCCACGGGCTGGAGGCGCCGGCGTTCGGCATCGACGATTATGCGGGCCTTGATGTGCGCGGCAGGATCGTCGCCTACATCGGCGGGGCGCCCGCCGGATTGCCGAGCGAGGTGGCCGCGACGATGGGCGGGCCGCAGGAGCGGCTGCGCGCCGCGGCGGCGCATGGCGCGGTGGGCGCGATCGCGCTGGCCGACCTGCGCGCGGCCGGACGCGGATCGCCCGCCTTCGCCGGCGCGGTCACCGCGCAGGCGAGCGAACGCGTGACCTGGGCGACCCCGGCGGGGGTGGGCACCAGCGCGACGCCCGCCACCCCGCTGCTCGCTACGCTGTCCCCGGCGGGCGGCGCGAAGCTGTTCGGGAAGGCGTGGCCCGCGATCGTCAAGGCGGCGGCGCGCAAGGCTCTGCGCCGCGTGCCCGCCGTCTCGGTCGCGCCGCTGACGATCACCAGCGCCACGACGTTCCGCGCGATGCCCAGCAGCAACGTCGTCGGCATGCTGCCGGGCAGCGACCCGGCGCTGGCGGGCGAGATGGTGGTGCTGTCCGCGCATCTGGACCATGTCGGCGTGGGCAAGCCGGTGAACGGCGATGCGATCTACAACGGCGCGATGGACGATGCGGTGGGGATCGCGACGCTGATCGAGGAAGCGCGCCGGTTCAAGGCGGCGGGCGCCGCGCCGAAACGCAGCATCCTGTTCCTGGCGGTGACCGCGGAGGAGAAGGGGCTGGTGGGCAGCGACTATTTCGTCAACCACCCGCCGGTGCCGATCGACCGGATCGTCGCCGACGTGAACCTGGACATGCCGATCCTGACGTACCGGTTCGAGGATATGGTGGCGTTCGGCGGCGACCGGTCGACGCTGGGGCCGATCATCGCGCGCGCGACGGGCGCGCTGGGCGTCGCGCTGTCGCCCGATCCGATCCCGGAGATGTCGATCTTCGTGCGATCGGACCATTACAATTTCGTCCGCAAGGGCGTGCCGTCGGTGTTCCTGTGGCCGGGGCTGAAGGGGCCGGGGCGCGCGGCGTTCGATACGTTCATGAACAATTGCTACCACCGGCCGTGCGACGATCTGAACCAGCCGTTCCTGTGGGGCGAGGGCGTGCGCTTCCTGGAGGCCAATTACCGCATCGCGCGCGAGATCGCGGATGCGCCGCAGCGCCCGGTGTGGAACAAGGGCGACTATTTCGGCACCCTCTACAAGGGGCCGATGGCACCATAAGGGGGAGCGATGCCGGGGGAATGGATGCTGGCGACCGCGGCGGCGGCGCAGGGGATGAACCCCGGTTTCGACGTGGCGGCGGCGAGCCGGGCGTATCTGGACCTGCTGTCCGGTCCGGCGCGCGCCGCGTCGGACGCCTATTTCGAGGGCGGATACTGGCTGATCGCGTGGAATGCGCTGGTCGCGGTGCTGGTGTACGGCGTGGTGCTGGCGACGGGCTGGTCGGTGCGCTGGCGCGACTGGGCGGAACGCAGGACCCGGCGCCGCTGGCTGGTGCCGGCGTGGTACGCGCTGCCGTTCGTGATCGTGACCAGCGTCATGCTGCTGCCGTGGTCGGTCTACACCGATTTCGTGCGCGAGCATCAGTACGGGCTGTCGAACCAGACGTTCGCCGCCTGGGCGGGCGATGCGGCGAAGCTGCTGGCGATCGGGCTGGTCATCAATGCCGTGCTGTTCGTCGCGCTGTTCGCCGCGCTGCGCCGGTTCGCGCGGACGTGGTGGATATGGGGCACGCTGGGCACGGTAGCGGCGATGATGGTTGCCGTGGCGGTGACCCCGGTGTTCATCGCGCCGCTGTTCAACACCTATAGCGAACTGCCGGCCGGGCCGCTGCGCGAGCGGATCGTCGCGGTGGCGCGCGCACAGGGGATACCGGCGGACCATATCTACGTGTCCGACGCATCGCGGCAGACGAAGCGGATTTCCGCCAATGTCTCCGGCCTGGGGCCGACGATCCGCATCACGCTGAACGACAACCTCCTCAACCGCACCACCCCGGACGAGGTGGTGGCGGTGATGGGGCATGAGATGGGGCATTATGTGCTCCACCATATCTGGTGGTTGGTGGCGGAGTTCGCGGCGGTGGTCGCCGCATTGCTGTTCGCCGCGTCGCGGATCGGGCCGTGGTTGATCCGGCGCAACCCGAGCTGGGGCGTGCGCGATCTGGCCGACCCGGCGGCGACGCCGGTGCTGCTGGGGCTGATCGCGGCGGGGGCGATGGTGATGGAGCCGGTCAAGAACACGATCATCCGCCACAATGAAAGCGCGGCGGATGCGTTCGGGCTGGACGCGGCGCGGCAGCCCGATGCGTTCGCGATGACCGCGATCCGGCTGAGCGAGTATCGCAAGCTGGAGCCGACGCCGCTGGAGGAGGCGCTGTTCTTCGATCATCCGTCGGGCGCGACGCGTATCCGCATGGCGATGCAGTGGAAGAAGGATCACGTGCCCGGCGCGACGATCGTGCGGCCCGCGCGGCTGGCGGCGGGCGGCGGCGCGCAATGACGCGGCTGTTCGTGTTCGGGCTGGGCTACGCCGCGCGCGCGATTGCAATGAGGGCGGGCGGCGTAGCCC
>NZ_LSJO01000708.1:0-213 GCF_001556735.1 Sphingomonas sp. CCH9-F2
GTGCGAGCGGCGCCGCAACGTTGATCCAGCGCGCCGCCGCGGGCAGTGACGGGAGCGACCGGCAGGATGCCCGGCGCCAGGCGCCCGTCCTCGACGACATGATGGTGACAACGACACGCCGGTGGCAGCACGCCATTCCGTGCGTCTCCGCGGCTCTGCGCCAGATCGATGCCCCGCCGCCGCGTGGCGCGGGAATCGACGTCGAGTCCCGCA
>NZ_LSJO01000709.1:0-7621 GCF_001556735.1 Sphingomonas sp. CCH9-F2
CCCTCCGCGCTGCGCAGCCCCGGATCGCCGACGACGCGCGCGACGCCGCTGGCGCCGGCCTGCAACCGGGCCTGCACCTGCGGATCGGTGGGGTCGACCGCCTGCACCAGCGCGGCGCTGTTAGCCTTCTCACGGATCGTCTGGTACGTGCCGAGCAGCGCGGTGCCGCCAAGCCCGCCCAGCGAGTTGATGACCCCGAACAGCGCGATGAAGCTGATGATATGCCCGCTGCCGCGTTGCAGCGCGCGGGTCATTCCGAACAGCAGCGAGGGGCCAAGGAAGAAGGCGGCGGAGAAGGCGATCACGCCTTGCGTCACGTAGAATTGCGGCGCGCGCGTCAGGCTGGTGGAATAGGAATCGGCCCAGGCGGCGATCGCGACCAGCCCGATCGCGAGCATGACCGAATGGGTCAGTTTCTCGACGTTGATCGTCATCGCGCTGGCGACGACCCCGGCGGCGGTGGCCAGGAAGATCAGCGTGAACAGCCCGGTCAACTGATCGTTGTTCTGCCCCAGCACCGTCAGCAGCCCGACCGCGCCATAGCTTTGTTCGGACAGGACGATCCGCGCCATGACGGTGACGATCGTGAAGCGCAGGATGTCGGCGCTGCCCAGCCAGCGGGTGTTGATCAGCGGGTTGGCGCGGTGATGCTCGATCACCAGCGCGGCGGCCAGCATCGGGATCGCCGCCAGCAGCGCCCAGCCGATCCACGCCGCTTGCGTCCACCACACGATCCGCCCCAGCCCCAGCACCGCCGCGAACAGCGCGGTGGCGCCCGCGAACAGCGTGAAGGTGACGAAGTCGAGCGGCTCGAACGCCTTCTGCCGCTCGGTCGGGGGCAGGCGGAAGGCGAGGACGGCGGCCAGGCTCATCGCCGCCATGCCGAGTTCGAACAGATAGAGCGTGCGCCATTGGCTCATCGCCAGCAGTTCGGGCGAGAACAGCCGGGCGAGCGGGGTGGCGCATTGCGGCACGCCGATGCCGACGACGATCGCGCGCAGCCGCCACGGCGCCGGGAACGCCTGCATGAAATAATAGAGCGCGAAGGTGCTGAGCGCGGCGCCGGCCATGCCGCTGGCGGCGCGCACCAGGATCGCCGAGGTGAAATCGTTGACGAACAGATGCGCCAGCGTCAGCGCCAGGTACAGCGTCAGGAAGATCACCGCATAGGGACGCAGGCCGAACTGCTGGCGGAACTTGATGAGCAGCAGGTTGATGCTGACGTTCGTCATCACATAGACGGTCGGCAGCCACGCGATCTCCGCCGGGTCGAGCCCCAGCGACCCCGCCAGCGTGACGGTGTTCGCCGCGACCAGCGCGTTCCCGAACCCGCCTGTCAATCCCAGCAGCACGCCGGTCAGCGCATAGGCGACCTGCCGCCGGCGCGGATGCGCGGGGGAGCCGGGCGAACCGGGCATGGCCGGCCGTTCATGCGGGGCATAGGCCCAGGTCTCCTCGGACAGGAAAGCGCGCACCCGCGCGGCAAGGGTCATGGCGGCTGATGCAACGCAGGGGCGTAACGAATTGTTGCCTGCCCGACAGCAGGCCGAACGTCATTCCACCCAGTCCAGCCCGATGTCGCGATAGACGCCGCGATCCTCGTCCCAGCCGGGCTTCACCTTGACGTGCAGATAGAGGTGCACCGGCCGGTCGAGCAGCACCGCCAGTTCGGCCCGCGCGCGCGCGCCGATCTCGCGGATGCGGGTGCCGCCCTTCCCCAGCACGATCGCGCGCTGCGTCGGGCGTTCGACCAAGATCTGCTGGTGGATTTCCGCTGACCCGTCCTCGCGATCCGAGAATTTCTCGGTCTCGACCACGCTGGCATAGGGCAATTCGGCGTGGAGTTGCAGGTACAATTGCTCGCGCGTCACCTCCGCCGCGAGCGCGCGTTCGGAGGCGTCGGAGACCTGGTCCTCCGGGTAATGCCACGGCCCCGCCGGCATCGCCGCCGCCAGCGCGCGCTTCAGTTCGGGCAGGCCGTCGCCGGTCTGCGCGGAGATGAAGAACGTCTCCGCGAAGGGGAGGATCGCGTTGAGCCGTTCGGCGTGGGTGAGCAGCTTGCCCTTGTCCGCCAGATCGACCTTGTTGAGGATGAGGTAGATCGGCTCGCGCCGGCCCGTCAGCCCCTCGGCGATTTCGGTCACCTTGGGGCCAAGTCCGCCCTTGCCGTCGACCACCAGCGCGATCACGTCGGCGCCCTCGGTCCCGCCCCAGGCGGCCGCGATCATCGCGCGGTCGAGCCGGCGGTGCGGCTCGAAGATCCCGGGCGTGTCGACCAGCAGCAGCTGCGTGTCGCCCTCGATCGCGACGCCCATCAGCCGGGCGCGCGTCGTCTGCGCCTTGGGACTGACGATCGCGACCTTCTGTCCGACCAGCGCATTGACCAGCGTCGACTTGCCCGCATTGGGCGCGCCGACCACCGCGACCAGCCCGCAATGCGTGGCGGGCGAATGTTGTGAATGTTGAGACGTCGGCGGGGTATCCATGCCCTCGGTCATTCGCCCGCGAACGCATTCTTGAGGCGCGAGAAGAAGCCTTGGCTCTGCGGGCATTCGTCGCCGGTCTCGGTTTCGCGGAATTCCTCCAGCAACGCGCGCTGGCGGGTGCTGAGCCGGGTGGGGGTCTCCACCTCGACCTGAATCACCAGATCGCCGTGGCCGCGGCCCTGCAGCACCGGCATGCCGGCGCCGCGCTGGCGCAGCTGCTTGCCCGACTGGATGCCGGCGGGGATCTTCACCTCGTGACGGCGGCCGTCGAGGCCGGGGATCGACATGGTGCCGCCCAGCGCGGCGGTGGTGAAGCTGATCGGCGCGCGCGCGAACAATGTCGTGCCCTCGCGCTCGAAGATCGCGTGCCGCTTCACATGCAGGAAGATGTAGAGATCGCCCGGGCGCGCGCCGCGCGCGCCCGCCTCGCCCTCGCCGGTCAGGCGGATACGCGTGCCTTCATCGACGCCCGGCGGCACGTTGACGCTGAGCGTCTTGGTCTTTTCCACGCGGCCCTCGCCACGGCAGTCGGGGCACGGATCGGTAATGACCTCGCCCGAGCCGTGGCAAACCGGGCAGGCGCGTTCGACCACGAAGAAACCCTGCTGCGCGCGGACCTTTCCGGCGCCCTGGCAATGGTGGCAGGTGTGCGCGTGGGTGCCCGGTTTCGATCCGGTGCCGTGGCAGCTGTCGCAGGCGGCGGAGATGTCGATCGTGATCTCCGTCTCCTTGCCGTGGAAGGCTTCCTCCAGCGACACTTCCATGTCGTAGCGCAGGTCCGCGCCGCGGCGCGCCTGACGCCCGCCGCCGCCGCGCTGGCCGCCCATGAATTCGCCGAAGACACTTTCGAAGATGTCGGAGAAGCCGGCAAAATCCTGCGCACCATGGCCGTGGCCGCCGCCGCCCATCCCGCCGTTGCGGAACGCGGCATGGCCGAACCGATCGTAGGCGGCGCGCTTCTGCGGATCCTTCAGGCAGTCATAGGCTTCGCTGACCGCCTTGAACTTCGCCTCGGAATCCTTGCACCCGGCGTTCTTGTCCGGGTGATATTTCATCGCAAGCTTGCGATACGACGACTTGATCGTCGCGGCATCCGCGGTGCGCTCGCACTCGAGCAGTTCGTAATAGTCGATTTCGGTCATCTGCAACCTAAGCCCTCTCCCCTCCGGGGAGAGGGTTTGGGTGAGGGGCGGCCACGAACGCTGTCGCGCATTGTGTGTTCACCCCTTCTCACTGCCCCTCTCCCAACCCTCTCCCCGTCGGGGAGAGGGCTTTACGGGAGACCTCACTTCGTTTCGTCGACTTCCGAGAATTCGGCGTCGACGACGTCCTCCTTGGGCGCGTCGCCGGCCGCTGCGCCACCCTGCGGCGCCGCTTCGGCCTGCTGCTGCTTTTCGTAGATCGCCTGACCCAGCTTCATCGCGACCTGCGCCAGCGCCTGGCTCTTCTCGTTCATCGCCTCGGGATCGCCACCCTCGACCGCCGCCTTGGCAGCGTCGATCGCGGACTGGATCTCACCCTTGAGCGCATCGTCCACCTTGTCGCCGTTGTCGGCGAGCTGGCGTTCGGTGGTGTGGATCAGCGATTCGGCGTTGTTCTTCGCCTCGGCACCGGCACGACGCTTCTTGTCCTCCTCGGCGAACTGTTCGGCATCGCGGACCATCTGGTCGATGTCGGCATCCGACAACCCGCCCGACGCCTGGATGCGGATCTGCTGTTCCTTGCCCGTCCCCTTGTCCTTGGCGGATACGTTGACGATGCCGTTGGCGTCGATGTCGAACGTCACCTCGATCTGCGGCACGCCACGCGGCGCGGGCGGAATGCCGACCAGATCGAACTGGCCCAGCAGCTTGTTGTCGGCCGCCATCTCGCGCTCGCCCTGGAAGACGCGGATCGTCACCGCCTGCTGATTGTCGTCAGCGGTGGAATAGGTCTGCGACTTCTTGGTCGGGATGGTGGTGTTGCGGTCGATCATGCGCGTGAACACGCCGCCCAGCGTCTCGATACCCAGCGACAGCGGGGTGACGTCGAGCAGCAGCACGTCCTTCACATCGCCCTGCAGCACGCCCGCCTGGATCGCGGCGCCCATCGCGACGACCTCGTCCGGGTTGACGCCGGTGTGCGGATCCTTGCCGAAGAACTGCTTCACCACCTCGCGCACGCGCGGCATCCGGGTCATGCCGCCGACCAGCACGACATCGGCGATCTCGCTGGCACTGAGGCCGGCGTCAGAAAGCGCCTTCTTGCACGGCTCTAGCGTCCGCTTGATGAGGTCCTCGACCAGCCGCTCCAGATCGGCGCGGGTGATCGTCTTGACCAGATGCTTCGGGCCGTTCTGGTCGGCGGTGATGAAGGGCAGGTTGACCTCGGTCGACTGCGCCGACGACAGCTCGATCTTCGCCTTCTCGGCGGCTTCCTTCAGACGCTGGAGCGCCAGCTTGTCCTTGGTGAGGTCGATGCCCTCATCCTTCTGGAAGCCCTGCGCCAGATAGTCGACGATCTTGTTGTCGAAATCCTCACCGCCCAGGAAGGTATCGCCGTTGGTGGCCTTCACCTCGAACACGCCGTCGCCGATCTCCAGGATCGAGACGTCGAAGGTGCCGCCGCCAAGGTCGTAGACCGCGATCGTCTTGCCATCCTGCTTTTCGAGGCCATAGGCCAGCGCCGCGGCGGTCGGCTCGTTGATGATGCGCAGCACCTCGAGGCCCGCGATCTGGCCGGCGTCCTTGGTCGCCTGACGCTGGGCGTCGTTGAAATAGGCCGGGACGGTGATGACCGCCTGCGTCACCGTCTCACCCAGATAGGATTCGGCGGTTTCCTTCATCTTCTGCAGCGTGAAGGCGCTGATCTGCGACGGGCTGTATTCCTTGCCGCCCGCCTCGACCCAGGCGTCACCGTTCGACCCGCGCACGATCTTGTACGGGACGAGCTCGGTGTCCTTCTTGGTGACGGGATCGTCGAAGCGGCGACCGATCAGGCGCTTCACCGCGAAAATGGTGTTGTCGCCGTTGGTGACGGCCTGGCGCTTTGCCGGCTGGCCGATCAGCCGCTCGCCATCCTTGGCGAAGGCGACGATCGACGGCGTGGTGCGCGCGCCTTCCGCATTCTCGATCACCTTGGCCTTGCCGCCTTCCATGACCGCGACGCAGGAATTGGTGGTGCCGAGGTCGATACCGATAACTTTTGCCATGAGTGCTTTGCCTAGCCCCTACGAACGTAAAACGATGTCGGCGGCGCCCCGTTATGGCAGCGCAACCGCGTTGACCCGTGGCGATATAGGTGGCGTGTTCCGCGCCGCAAGATTGCGTTCAATGTGAAGGGAACCGTTGCCTGTCCCGTGCGTGGATCGTAGAGGAGCCGATATGCAGAAAGCCCGCATCTACCAGCGTCCCAAGAACGCCATGCAGTCCGGCAAATTCCGGACCGATCGCTGGCAGCTCGATTTCGAGCCGGCCGAGCCGAAGCAGGCCGATCCGCTGACCGGCTGGGCCGGCAGCGGCGACACGCGCGACCAGATCCGGCTAGGCTTTCCGACGTGCGAGGCCGCGATCGCTTATGCGGAGCGCGAGGGGTTGCCGTACACGGTGATCCCGACGCCGACGAAGACGCTGAAGCTGCAGAGCTACGCGGACAATTTCCGGTAGGATCGTGCGGGTCCGGCCGTGGCCGGGCCACGAGGGCGGCGCGGGGCAGGAGTTGCGGGGAGGCCCCAGCCTGCGCTGGGGCGACGTTCCTGGCAAGGCGTCATCCCAGCGCAGGCTGGGATCTTGTGGCGCAGGCGGTAGGGTAGTGGCGGAGAAAGGCCCCTGCCTTCGCCAGGGCGACAATTGGCTCAGACTAGCGTATCCGCCAGCAGCAGCAACAGCTTGACGTCGATCGCCACGCCCTCGGCGCGTTTCGCGGCGACGAACGATGCGACCTCGGCGCGGGGCACCAGATGGACGGCAATGTCCTCGTCCCCCGTGCCGCCGCCGTCGGCGACCTTCACCACATCATGCGCGCGCACCAGCGTGAAGCCTTCGCTGACCATGCCCGGCGAGGCGTGGAAGAAGCCCAGTTCCTCGACCCGCGCGGCGCGATAGCCGGTTTCCTCCTCCAGTTCGCGCGCGGCGGCCAGCGCGACCGGTTCGCCGGCGTCCTCGTCCCCGACCAGCCCGGCGGGCAGCTCCAGGCAGCGGCGGGCGAGAGGAACGCGGAACTGCTCGACCAGGATGACGCGGTCCTCGGCATCGAAGGCGAGGATCACCGCCGCCTGGATGCCGCGCGCGCGCGCCACATATTCCCAGCGGCCCTGGGTGATCGCCTGGATGAAGCGCCCCTCCCAGCGGACCTGGGCGGGCAGTGCGGCTTCTTCCTCCAGCGTCATAGTTCGATCACCCGGTCCGGCAGTTCGTTGGGATTGTCGGCGGTCTTGGGGAAATGCTCGGCCAGGATCGCGCCGATCGCGGTGACGGCGGCGACCATCCCGTCGCCCGCGCGCCCATCGCGCACCGCCGTCACCAGCGCGGCCATCGCCTCGCCCCAGCGTTCGGGCGGGACCGCGCGATGCACGGCGGCGTCGGTGACGATCTCCGCGACATGTTCGTCGGTGGACAGGTACAGCAGCACCCCCTCATGCCCGGCGGTGCGGCTTTCGGTGCCGACGCGGAACAGCTCCACCGCGCGGCGGCGGACGCGGCGCGCCTTGGTGCCGCGCGGGGTCAGCGCCAGGCGCAGCGGCGTCCAGGCGAGCGCGTAGCGGACCGCCAGGAAGGCGAGCGCCTGGACGATCAGCAGCGCCAGCAGGTCGCGCCCCAGATCGGCTTCCTCCCACCCGCGGTCGAACGGGGTGAAGATGCCCGGTGCGACCGCGCCGATCGCGGTCATCGCCAGCACCGCGATCACCGCATAATGGAGCGCGACGTCGTGATAGGCGTCCGACCGCTGGGTGACGATCGTGACGATCTCGCCATCGGTGCGCGCCTCCGCGGCGGCCACCGCGGCGGTGACGGCGTCGCGCTCCGCCTCGCTCAACACCAGCCGTGCCATCACCAGTCCCCGCTCGCGCCGCCGCCGCCGAACGACCCGCCGCCGCCGGAGAAGCTATCGTTGCCGCCGCCCCACGACGATCCGCCGCCGCCGCCCCAGTCGCTGCC
>NZ_LSJO01000071.1:0-6879 GCF_001556735.1 Sphingomonas sp. CCH9-F2
CGGCCCCCACCCCCGCCACGCTGACGCGTGTGCAGCTGACCACCGCGGCCGGCCCGATCGTGATCGGCGTCAATACCAGGGCGGCGCCCGCCACCGCCGCGAATTTCCTGAAGTATGTCGATCAGAGGAAGCTCGACGGCGTCGCCTTCTATCGCGCGGTGAAGGTCGGCGACGGCTACGGCCTCGTCCAGTTCGGCACCCGCAACGATCCGAAGCGTACGCTGCCGCCCGTCCGCCATGAAGCGACGACGCAGACCGGGCTGAGCCATGTCGACGGCGCGATTTCGATGGCGATGGCCTCCCCCGGCACCGCGGCGGGCGATTTCTTCGTCGTGGTCGGTGACATCACCTCGATGGACGCCAAGGGCGCCGACCCCGGCTTCGCGGTGTTCGGCCGCGTGCTGGAGGGGATGGACGTGATCCGCCGCATCCTTGTCGCGCCGACCTCGCCGACGCTGGGCGAGGGCGTGATGAAGGGGCAGATGCTGGCCCCGACGATCCGCATCGAGAGCGCCCGCCGCCTGCCCTGACGCCCGCCCCCGACGCTTGCCGGCGGCGTGACGGAACGGTTACAACGGACACCTTAAGGAGCCTGTCCGATGACCACCACCCTCGCCACCCGCACCGACTGGACCGCGATCGGCGCCGATCTGCTCCCCGATGTGGTCGCGCTCCGACGCGCGATCCATGCCGAGCCGGAGGTCGGGCTGCACTGCCCGCTGACGACGCAGAAGGCGAAGGCGGCGCTCGCCGGACTGCCGCTGGAGATTCACGATAGCACCAGCACCACCGGATTCGTCGCGATCCTGCGCGGCGGGCGCAGCGGCGCGGCGGGATCGAACCGGCGCACCGTGCTGCTGCGCGGCGACATGGACGCCCTGCCGATGACCGAGGAAACCGGGCTGCCGTTCGCCTCGACCATTCCCGGCGCGATGCACGCCTGCGGCCATGACGCGCATACCGCGATGCTGTTCGGCGCCGCCAAGGCGCTGTGCGCGCGGCGCGAGGAACTGGCCGGCACGATCGTGTTCATGTTCCAGCCGGGCGAGGAAGGCCAACACGGCGCGCGCCACATGATCGCCGACGGGCTGCTCGATATCGCGCGGCCGGAAGCCGCCTTCGCGCTCCACATCTCTCCCAACGCGCCCGCGGGCGTGTTCGTCGGGCGGGAGGGCGCGCTGCTCGCCTCCACCGACACCGTGCTGGCGAGGATCCGCGGCAAGGGCGGCCACGCCGCGATGCCGCACGAGGCGATCGACCCGATCCCGGTCGCCTGCGCGATCGTCACGGCGCTGCAACAGCATGTCGCACGCCGCGTCCCCGTCGCCGACCCGGCGGTACTGACGATCACGCAGATCCATGCCGGTTCGTCGCACAATATCATCCCGGGTGAGGTCAAGTTGATGGGGACGCTGCGCACGCTGTCGGAAACGACGCGCGGCGCGATGCGCGAGGCCTTCCACCAGATCGCGCAGGGGATCGCGGCGGCGCACGGCTGCACCGCCGACACCGCGATCGAGGAAGGCTATCCGGTCACCATGAACGATCCGCGCGCCACCGCGCTGATGCGTGCGCTGGCGGGCACGATCAGCGGCGAACGCGGCTGGTCGACCATGCCCGCGCCGATGATGGGCGGCGAGGATTTCAGCTACGTCCTGCGCGACGTGCCGGGCGCGATGGCTTTCGTCGGCGTCGCTGCGGAGGGCAGCGACCCGCGCACCAATCCGCCGCTCCACAACACCCGCATGACGATCGACGAAGCGGTGATGGCCAAGGGCGTGGCCATGCACTGCGCGCTGGCGGAACGCTTCCTGGAACACGGGCTGGATTGACCGGCACCCCGGATCGGCGATGGCAACCGATCCGGTACGTTCGGCTGGTACGGGCGGTCGGACTCGAACCGACAAGGATTGCTCCGGCGGATTTTGAGTCCGCTGCGTCTACCATTCCGCCACGCCCGCGTGCGAAGGTCGGGCGCCTTTGGCACGGTTGCCGGCGCCGGTCCAGAGGTGTCGATGGTTCAGTCGCGGAAAGCCGGATCGGACAGCGCCACGGCGGCCATTTCGATCGGGCTGTCGAAGGCAACGCCGGCGCGCCCTTCGGTCTGCCAGACGATATGCCCCGCAATCCAGCCGAGGCCCGGCACGTCGACCTCCACCGCACTGCCGGGCGACAGCGGATCGGGCAGTTCGGCCATCAGCCCGCCGGCCGACAGGTTGCGTACCCGCACCATCGCCGTTCCGGCCCTGCCCTCGACACGCAGCGCGACCGTTGCGGACACGGCCCGCCGCCTGCCGGTCGGATCACCCTGGGGATTGTCGCTCACCATCTGCGTCCGCGCCGCCCTGCCCTGTCGTTGGCTACGGCATTGCCGTACCGCCGCGAGCGTAAAGCGAAGGTTACCGCCGCGCGCGATCAGTCGTCGCGCGATACCTTTTCGTTGCGCTCGTGGCGCTCCTGCGCCTCGACCGTCATCGTCGCGATCGGGCGCGCTTCCAGCCGGCCCAGGCTGATCGGCTCGCCGGTCACTTCGCAATAACCGTATTCGCCCTCGTCGATGCGGCGCAGCGCGGCGTCGATCTTGGAAATCAGCTTGCGCTGGCGATCGCGCGTGCGCAGTTCCAGCGACCAGTCGGTCTCGCTCGACGCGCGGTCGGTCAGGTCCGCCTCGCGCAGCGAATCGACCTGCAGCTGCGACAGCGTCCCTTGCGACTCGCGGCGGATCGCATCCTTCCATTCCAGCAACTTGCGACGAAAATATGCCTGCTGCCGCGGGTTCATGAACGGCTCGTCCGCGCTGGGGCGGTATCCGTCGTCGGTCACCACATCGGGTACCGCAATCTCGCCGGGTTCGTCCTTGATTCGATCCACTGCCGTCGCCATCGATCTGCTCCCGCCCGCGCCCCGGGGATGTTCGTCCTCCCCTCGGCGCCCCCGCTGGCCGCGCCTATAGAGAGCCGCGACGCCGGGGACAAGCGAGCAACCGGGCTGTCGCACGATGCCGCTGTCGCCATGCTGAACGCTGACCGCGCCGGTGATCGGCCGATGTGCCCGTTTCGATAAAAATGCCCCGCGACGGGACACTTGCGGGCACGGCAGCCGCAAACGCGCTTGCCCTTAAGGGATTATTCCGCGTTTGTCGGCATGAGGAAAACTCTGTGCATCGACCCAGCGGCGGGTGGCTCGCCGTCAACGAAAGAAGAAACACATGTCCGTGCGGATGGCCTTGGCAAAACTGTGTGCGTGCACGTGCGGGGGGGCGCTGATCGGTGGCGGGGCCGTGCACGTCGCGGAAACCAAGGGCCGCACCGTCTTCGCCAAGAAGGCCACGACGCGCGTGGTCCGCCGTTCGGTCGCCGGCACCGGAACGAAGCTGCGCCGCGTCGTGCGCGCCGGCGCGGCATGCCCCCCGACGACCGTGACGATCGCGTCGCAGGCCGCGCCCGTTCCGGTCCCGCTGCCCCCCGCTCCCGCCTATTCGGGCGGCGGCGGCTATAGCGATCCGGGCGGTTTCGGCGGCGGCGGTTTCGGCGGCGGCGGCTTCTTCGCCGGTGGCTTCTTCGGCGGTTCGGGCGGGGGCAGCAGCGGCAGCATCGTCGTGTCCTCGACGTCCAGCACCAGCGGGTCGTCGTCCACCTCCTCGGGCGCGGTCGCCAGCTCGACCTCGTCGGGCAACGTTTCCTCCACCGGCAACGTCTCGTCCTCCGGGATCATCTCCTCGTCCGGGAACGTATCCTCGTCGGGCAATGTGTCGAGTTCGTCCTCCGGCAACGTGTCGAGTTCGTCCTCGGGCAACGTCTCGAGTTCGTCCTCCTCTTCGTCTTCCGGCAACGTTTCCAGTTCGACGTCCTCGTCGGGCAATGTGTCGTCGTCGACATCCTCGTCCAGTTCGACCAGCGGTTCGTCGTCGACCTCGTCCTCGACGTCCAGTTCGACTTCGTCGTCGTCCTACGGCTCCAGTTCCAAGGGCTGGAGCTCCAGCCACGGCTGGCATCCGCATCCCCCGTCGTCCACCAGCAGCGGGTCGAGCAGCGGCGATCCCGCGCCGGTGCCCGCGCCGCCGATGGTCCTGCTGTTCGGCGCCGCCGCCGCGGCACTGGTCGCGCGCCGGCGTATGTCGGCAAAGGCCGCCTGATCGCCCACCCTGGATAGGTCGGGCCGAAGGGCCGGCATCCCCGACCGGGGTGCCGGCCCTTTTCCTTGCGTCACGCGGACAGCAACGCCTTTTCGATATCGGGGATCGGGTGGCCGGTCAGATCCTTGGCCAGTTCGCCGGTCAGCCGGTCGCTGACTTCCTTGTGATAATGTTTGCGAAGCTCGCCCAGCGTCCTCGGCGCGGCGATGATGATGAGCGATTCGAACTCGTTGGCCAGCGCCCGCCGCCTCAGCAGGTCGGCCGCATCGGCGGCGAAGCGGTCTTCCTCCTGCTGATGGAAGTCGGTTTCGCCCATCGTGCCCGTTACGGTTGAAGATGCCGCGCCCGCCGCATCGGTCTTCTGCTCGCGGTCGGCGGGGTTGGGGCGTTCCTCGGCATGTTCGACCTGCAGATTGGGATAGGCCTCGTCGCCTTCGTTGCGCAGGAACAGCAACTTGCGACCATCGACCACCAGCACGACCGATTGATGGGGGACTTGCATGGCGCTTTCTCCTTGTTGTGCCTGTCTGTGCGGCAAGAACGCCGTCGCCGCGGGCCGGGTTGCCTCGCCCCCGCGACGCCGCCATAGCGCGGGCCATGCATGACATCCGCCTGATCCGTGACGATCCCGCCGCCTTCGATGCCGCCATGGCGCGGCGCGGCGCCCCGGCCGTGGCCGAGACATTGGTCGCGCTCGACCGTCGCCGCCGCGAAGTGACCACCGAGGCGCAGACCGCGCAGGCGCGCCGCAACGAAGCGTCGAAGGCGATCGGCGCGGCGAAGGCGCAGAAGGACGAGGCGACCGCCGCCGCGCTGATGGCCGAGGTGGCGACGCTCAAGCAGCGGCTGCCGGAGCTGGAGGCAGAGGAGGCGCGGCTCGGCGCCGATCTCGACGCGCAGCTGGCAGCGCTGCCGAACATCCCCGCCGCCGACGTGCCGGAGGGCGCGGACGAGGACGACAATGTGCTGGTCCACGAACGCGGCCAGCGGCCCGACTTCGCCTTCGCGGTGCGCGAACATGACACGATCGGCCCCGCGCTGGGCCTGGATTTCGAAACCGGCGTGGCGATCGCCGGCGCGCGCTTCACGCTGGTGCGCGGGCACGCCGCGCGGCTCCAGCGGGCACTGGGGCAGTTCATGCTCGATCGCCTGACGCGCGAGCACGGCTATGAGGAAGTCGCCCCGCCGCTGCTGGTCCGTGACGAGGCGGTGTTCGGCACCGGTCAGCTGCCCAAGTTCGCGGAGGACCTGTTCCGCACCACCGATGGCCGCTGGCTGATCCCGACGGCGGAGGTGTCGCTGACCAATATCGTGCGCGAACAGATTCTGGCGCACGACGTCCTGCCGCTGCGGTTCGCGGCGCTGACGCCGTGTTTCCGGTCGGAAGCAGGCGCGGCGGGCCGCGACACCCGCGGCTACATCCGCCAGCATCAGTTCGACAAGGTGGAGATGGTGTCGATCGTCGCGCCGGAGGCAAGCGAGGCGGAGCATGAGCGGATGACCGCCTGTGCGGAAGGCGTGCTGGACGCGCTGGGCCTGGCCTATCGCCGCATGAAGCTGTGCACTGGTGACATGGGGTTCACCGCGGCGCGCACCTACGATCTGGAGGTGTGGCTGCCCGGCCAGGCGCGCTATCGCGAGATCTCCAGCTGCTCGACCTGCACCGATTTCCAGGCGCGCCGCATGAACGCGCGCTACCGGCCGGAGGGGGAGAAGGCGACGCGCTTCGTCCACACCCTTAACGGCTCGGGGCTGGCGGTCGGGCGCACGCTGGTGGCGGTACTGGAAAACTATCAGCAGGCCGACGGTTCGGTCGCGGTGCCAGAGGTGCTGCAATCCTATCTGGGCGGTCTGAACCGGCTGGAGCCGCGCTGATGCGGATCCTGCTGGCCAATGACGACGGCTATCACGCGCCGGGCCTTGCCGTGTTGGAGACGATCGCGCGGCAATTGTCGGACGACGTGTGGATCGTCGCCCCCGCCGACGAACAGTCGGGCACGGGCCGCTCGCTGACGCTGGGCCGGCCGCTGCGCGCGCACCGCTTCGCCGACAAACGCTTCGCGGTGACCGGCACGCCGACCGACGCGGTGATGTTCGCGCTGGCGCAGGTGATGCGCGATACGCCGCCCGACCTGATCCTGTCCGGGGTCAACCGCGGCGCCAATCTGGGCGAGGACGTGATGTACTCCGGCACCGCCTCGGCCGCGAAGGAGGGCGCGCTGGCGGGCATCCGCTCGGTCGCGCTCAGCCAGGTTTATGGCGCGGTGGAGCCGGGCGACGACGTGTCCTTCGCCGTGGCGGAGGAATGGGGCACGCGGGTGCTGCGCCCGCTGCTCGACGCCGAATGGGCGCCGCGCTCGATGGTCAACATCAACTTCCCGATGGGCGATCCGGTCGCGGTGAAGGGGGTGCGCGTCGTGCCGCAGGGGCTGCGCGACTATGGCCGCGCCCGCTTCGACGCGCGCAAGGATCCGCGCGGCTTCGACTATTACTGGCTGGCGCTCGCGGGGATCGCCACGCCCGGCGCGCGCGATACGGACCTGACCACCGTTTCTGACGGATGGGTAACCGTGACCCCGCTGCATCTGGACCTGACGCTGCATTCGTCGTTAACGTCGCTGCGGGACGTGTACGCACGGTCGTAGCGGGGATAGCGGATGACAAGGTGGAGGACGCCGCGGCGCTTGCTGCCCGGCGGTCTGGCGGTCGTGCTGACGGGATGCATCCCGCCGGGCGTGCCCGAT